>CAYSFA010000121.1:326-10194 GCA_964430025.1 uncultured Anaerolineaceae bacterium
AAATTCGGAAAGGAGGTCAAACACCTTGTACCTTTCAACTTCGGCAACTGGCAGCCATAGCATTGCGTTCTTCGAACGCAGGCTTTAGGCCCTGAGTTTTGCGTCCCTGCCTTTCGGCAGGTTTGCTTTTATCGATTGAAAATATTGACTTTTTTTGCAGTCAAACGGTACCACAACTTTATGGCTGTGTCAAGTATTTTTTCTCACATTTTCTGCTGTATTTGATACTGGTTTTTTTAATCGGTGCCTGTCAGGTAAATCCGGAAAGTTTTGATCCGGAAAAGAAATCTCCAGATCTATCCAACCCTTCAGCGGACCCAACTTCCACCCGGATTGTTCTCCCAGCGCTGGAAATAACCGCCACAATCACGCCTACATCTACCGAAATTCCACCAACCCCAACAAACACCGAGATCCCTTGTTTGGAAACCTCCGGAACGATTCAGGAAGTCTTGTTTCCTTCTGAAGTGTTGGGGGAAGACATCAAGGCGAATGTTTACTTTCCACCCTGTTATGATCCTCAAAGAGGGGATGGGTACCCATTTCTGGTGTTATTGCATGGGCAAAATGGATTACATGACCAATGGATCAATCTCGGTTTTACTGCTTTGGCGGATGAATGGATCCTCTGCAAAGAAATTCCTCCGATGGTGATGGTGATGCCATTTGAACGTTTGTTTCTGATGAGTTCTTATACTTCCACATATGACGAGGCAATTGTGAATGATTTACTACCCCAACTTCTGGAGCAATATAACCTCCGACAGGAATGGGATAAACGGGGAATTGGTGGGTTGTCACGTGGGGCAAACTGGGCTGTAAGAATTGCATTTGAACACCCTGAAGCATTTGGAAGGGTTGGCGCACACAGCTATACAACTTTTACAGGGGATTTGGAGAGCGTGCAAGGATGGCTTCAATCTGTATCTGGTTACCACCCAGCCTTGTGGTTTGATATCGGAGAAGACGATCAGTATCGTGTCTATAGTGAGCCTATGATTGAGACGTTGCTGGATAATGAAATAACATTAACGTACGAAGTAAATCCCGGAGGCCATACGGTCGAATATTGGAGCGCTCATATTCACGATTATTTGAGTTGGTACACCCAGGATTGGTATTGAAAAAGTGCTGATGGTTCAGCCCTTTTAGGTTGTTTGTTTAATGACTTTCCTTCTTACCGAACGGTAAGGGACAGCTCGGTTTCACAGAAATATAGGTTGTTGTTGGTGCGTAATGCCCATTTTGCTGAATAACTGCCAGGAGAACGGGGAGCGAGCATGTCCACAATAAATTCCACTTCATTACCAGGATTGATATATCGATTGAGATCGATGCTATCCACACTCACCTGGAAGCGATCTCCACTGACGAAAACCCAATCGAAAGCATCACTCCATTGTTCTTTGCCAACATTCTTCAATGTCCAACGACCATCAAAATCTCCACCTGGGGGGAAAGTCGCCCCATTCGGAAACGAGGATATTACCTGGCATGCATATAAATCACTGGTGGGGGTGACAGTTGGTGTTTCGGTGGGAGTACGGGTTGGGGTAAGCGTGATGGTTGCGGTAGGTAACACAAATGATGTGAAGGTAGGTAATGGAGTGGAAGAAGGCCGTAAGGTTGACTCAACCGTGTTTGTAAAAACAACCTCTGGTTCAAGTTCCGCCAGGGTGGGTAGCTGAAGAGAAGTTGCGGTGGGAGAAGGTAATACCAGAATTTCTGGAAGTTCTTCTGGAGGTAAGGGGTTGATAGGTGAGCGGGGATTAATGAAGATCAACGCCACTACAATACAAAAAGCCATGATGGCAAGTAATGCCAGTATTGTGAGTATATTTAGAACTGAATTCTTCATCAATAACTCCTTCTTGCACCAGTCATTTTTAGATTGATTATAGTATATATGAAAATTGAGAATTGTTACAGAAGGAAAGGCAATGATTTTTTGAGGAAAGCAATGATAAAAAATCTATGCGACTGAATCATTATTAACTTCCTGGTCAAAGGCACAGGAATAAATCCATTCGGTTGTACTGTGAAGGACTGGATGGCATAGGGGGTAATTTTCAATCCTTTTCCAGTATCCTTGCAATATGGAAAAGGGTAAACCTATGAACACAAATATTCTGGACCATATAAGCATTAACAAACGAAATGGTTGTGAGCAAAGAAACTCTCAATTATTATTTGTTCACAACCAATCAATTATCCTTTTTAAGAAAGCATTATTTAAAGGGAAACTTCGTCGATTTTTTTCATTTTTCACGAAGAAATCAGTTAATTTGCAATCAATAACCGCAGAAATTTCTCATGCCAGCACTTACTCAATTTCGGATTGTGGCTATCAATCAATTCCTTTAAAAAGGATTATAGGATCTGAAAACCGATGTCAGGATTTTGATTTTGAATTTTCTCCTCGATCAGTAAACACTCTCAATCGATGGGTTAAGGTTGCTGACCTTTTCTTATTGGATGAGATCATCCCACCAGTGGAATTAATCCAAATCGGTTGGAACTATTTTGTGCGAGATGGACATCATCGTATCTCTGTGGCGAAGGCGTTGGAAAAAGAGTATATTGATGGATGTGTTCGGATCTATCTGTTAAAGGAAGAATAGGCGGATAAATTGTTTGAGGAATTATCGACAATTCGTGCATGCAGGGTTACTCCTAATTCATTCAACGAGAAAAACAAATGTAGATCTATTAGAATAATAAAGCAATGAATTGGCAAATAGTTCCTCTTCTAGCAGGACGAATCAATAAAAAATGAAACCAACGGGAAGCCTGAGAACTAAAATAATCACCTGGTCGTTTATACCGACCATTATCATTTTAACTACAGTGGCGATGGTGACGTTTTATTCCTATCAACAGGTCACAAATGAGTTAGTGCTCAACCAGAGCGCAGAAGTTGCTCGCTATAAGAGTGAACAGGTACAAAAAATTCTGAATGAATTCATCAATCCAATGATGTACGATTACTTTTTCTTTCTGGATTCCCAGAAAGAGTTGAATCTATTTGAGCGTGCTAGAAGCCTGGATGCATCACAGATCGAAGAGAACAACTTTCCAGGTGAAATTGTATTTTTGGATAAAGATGGGAAAGTGCTTTTTTCCGAATCAACTCATCCTGAATGGGTAGGGATGAATTGGTCCCATCAGGATTTCTTCCGGGATGCAAGGAAGATGGAAGGGATTAATGTCATCATAGGGCAATTAATTGAGGATCGCAACTCGGATAATTTCCTTTTGCCTTTTGCCGTCAAATTACGGGATGGTGAAGGGGAGTTTGCCGGGGTAGCCAGCCTGATCTTTGATTTAAACTCTGATCCAACCAATGTTCTGTATCAAAAACTCCAGGCCGAATTTGAAAACCAAAAGGTAATTATTTTAGACTCTTCACAAAGCGTGATCTATCATTATGATCCCTCTTTGATTGGAAAAAGGTTGGCTGATCGAGAAGAAATTTCCCCATTATTTAATGATCAGGATGAGATATCAAGGATTGAACAATTTAAGAATTATCGTACCAATGATGGTCAAATGGTTATCAGTGCTGCATTTCTGGATACCTCATTATCGAATGGGTGGTGGGTGATCCAGGAACAATCCTGGGTTGAGTTGATGGAACCCAGTCTGGCTTACCGCCGATTGTTGATCATCCTGCTGGCTGCTGGTGTGTTCGTACCGGTTCTGGTGGTAACCTATGCTGCCCGTCAAATCACGAAACCAATCAAAGAAATGATCAACGCAGCTAAGGAAGTAGCCGAAGGGAATTTTGGGAGGACAATTGTTGCAAGGAGCAATGATGAATTGGAGGAACTTGCTTCTCAATTCAATCGGATGTCCGCGGAATTGAAACAATCATATTCATTGTTAGAAAAAAGAGTAGCAGACAGAACCCACGAATTGGAAACCATTAATGCGGTTTCAGATGTAGTAAATCGTTCACTGGATTTGACATTAATCCTTAATAATGCGCTTGAAAAAACCCTCGAGATCACCAATATGGACGCTGGGGTAGCCTATCGACTGAACCAGGGGTCACAAATGTTTGAATTGTTGGCACACCAGGGATTTTCTAACGAATATATTGAAAACCATCGCTTTTTGCCGTTCAGTTCGTCTGGTTTTGTTTTGAATGATGAAGATCCGGAAATTATTGTTTCCTACATCAAAGATTACCCAATCCCCAGCCTAAAGGAAGACCTCGTAAAAGAAGGAATTCAGGTTGCGGTGAGATTGCCGCTCATGTCCAAAGGGAAAATGTTAGGCTATTTTGGATTATCCAGACATACAAAGGAATTTGTTACACAGGATGAATTGAAGATTTTCAAAGCGATAGGTCAGCAAATCAGTATTGCCATAGAAAATGCGCAGTTATATGAACAAGCAGAGGAAAGTGCAGCCTCAGCCGAAAGGAATCGTCTGGCTCGCGATCTGCATGACGCTGTCACCCAAACCCTCTTCTCAGTGAGTCTGATCGCGGATGTGTTACCAGAGTTATATCGAAAGAATCCTGAAGAGGGAAGAAAAAGAGCCAAGGAAATTCGCGATTTATCCCGGGGGGCATTAGCCGAAATGCGAACGCTTTTATTGGAATTGCGCCCCTCAGCACTCACCAGTGTTTCATTACCAGAGCTACTTCAGCAGTTGTGTGACGCTGCAAATGGGCGTGCATTGGTTCCAATAAAATTCCACGTAGAAGGGGAATTAGAGGTGCCAGAGGCGGTAAAAATTTCCTTATATCGGATGACACAGGAAGCGATAAATAACATCATTAAATATGCAAAAGCTACCCAGGCTAGTGTAGAATTAATTCAAACGCCAAAATTTGTTGAAATTGCCATCCGGGATAATGGTATTGGTTTTGATTTGGAAAAGGTGGAATCTCACAGAATGGGATTGCGGATAATGCAGGAACGGGCGGCTGTGATAGAAGCCGATTTACGGGTTGTTTCAAAAGCAGGAGAAGGCACAAACATTACGATTACCTGGTATGAAACAAGAGATGAGGAGGAAGAATGAAGTCAGAGAAGAAAATACGGGTGATGATTGTGGATGATCACTCGGTGGTACGTAGTGGTCTGGGTGCGTTTTTTATGGCCATAGATGATCTTGAACTGGTTGGTGAAGCCTGCAGTGGTGAAGAAGCAGTCGAAAAAGCTTCTGAATTAAAACCGGATGTCATTTTAATGGATTTGAAAATGGAGGGGATAGGTGGTGTAGCTGCAATTCGTACCATCAAACACAATGAGCCAAATATTAGAATCATCGCCTTAACCAGTTATATCGATGATGGACTGGTGCAAGGAGCATTACAAGCCGGGGCAAATGGGTATCTGATGAAAAATGTTCAGGCAGAAGAAATGGCAAACGCGATTCGTTCCGCGGCTGTTGGCCGCTTGACCCTTTCTCCGGAGGTTAGTGAAGCCTTGTCAGACGCGAATGATTTTCAAATATTTCCAGCAGAAGATTTGACAGAACGAGAACGAGATGTGTTGAAGCTGTTAATCGATGGACTTTCCAATAATGAAATTGCTGATCGACTCATCATCAGTCCCTCCACAGTGAAATATCACATAGGTAATATTTACACAAAATTAGGGGTTGATAGCCGGGTCGCGGCAGTTTCGATTGCCATTCAACGGCAATTAATCTAATCGTTCGACGACGAAAAAAAATTGAGGGAGTACATAAATGGCGAGAAAAAAGGGTAAGGGAATCGTTAATACTGACCACGTCTGGAAATTTTTCGGAGACGGTATCTGGGAAATTGGGTTTGGGCTGGTTGTCATTTGGGGTGGCGTGCTGGTCCGTATGCGCTGGTCCATTCTTTGGATAATCCCTGCAATCGTTGCCATTTTCCTGATCTATTTTCTCAAGAAGAAATATGTAGTCCCACATGCGAAAGACGTACAGCTTCCCCGAATTAAGAAACGAGCAACCCAGGAATTGATCATCCTTGCCTTAATCATCTTGATCATAATGCTCACTTTGTTAAAAAAGGAACCGGGATTGGTTGGGTATTTGACTTATATGCAGGAAAATGCCCTCACGATGATTGGCGTTATCTTAGCGACCGCTTGTTTATTTATTGGCTTCATCAGCAAAGTGGCTCAATACTATTTACATGCCATCATGGTGTTGATCACCTTTTTCCTGGATGCTTCTGTGTTTATGCAAGAACCTCAAGGGATGGCAATTGGCGCTGGAATCATCATGTTAATCTCAGGAATCGTCCATCTAAGACAATTCCTTAAAATGAAATAATATTCACCACAATCGATAGAACCAAACATTAGACAAATCTTTTAAATTCAGACAAATTAGATATACTATCTGCGCATTCCTCAGTTTACGAAAATTAAATCGGAGCAAAAATGTCGCGCAGGTTAATAAAATCATTTTTTCTGTTGCTGTTAAGCCTTGTGGTTGTAAGTTGCAGCCTTCTTCCCTTTGGCGGGCAGGAAGATCTCAAAGAAGTGGATCCAACTCCCGAAATAGAACTCGATCCTTCAGTAGAAGGAAATCAACCGGAGAGCCCTTCAGCCAGCCCGGAAATTTCCCCATCCGAAGAAACTATTGAAATTGTAGTTGAAGAATTGCCATTTGTTTTAGAGACCTCCGGTCCTTCTAATTTTGCAGGACACCTAACAAATCCTGATGTTGTTCTGTTAACCTGGGACCCTGTTCCAGGGGTAAATGGGTATGCCCTATCGGTTTCAAAGAATAACATTGATTGGTACCCATTGGTAACATTGCCGGGGGAGATAAACCAGTACGAAGACTTAACAGCTCCTGATAATACACTACTCTCGTATCGATTAACAACTCTTGAAGGTGAAGAAAGTGGGGTAAGCAGCCTGCAAATTCAAACAAAACCACGCAATCCTAACCCTCGTAGTGTACAAACTCTGACTGAGGATGATCTGGTTACCACAGCGTTGATTGGGCCAGACGGAGGGATGCTTTCTATTACTGATTCTCGAGGAGTAAATTACTCTTTTGAAATTCCGGAAAATGCCTTGTTAATTGAAACTGAAATATCAATGACACCGCTAGAAGAGATCACAAATTGGCCGTTGGATGGTAATTTGTTGGCTGGTGTGCATCTAGAACCAGATGGTTGGTTACTCTATGAGCCAGCTATGTTGTCCATCACGTTGCCTGATTCTCCCAGTAGTGAATTGGCACAGGTTGGATTTGGTTTCAATGGATCTGGTGAGGAATTTCATCTTACCACAGTATTTCCCGAGCAAAATTCCTTGGGTAGCAAAGTTGAAGATACTTATTTTGTAGGAAATTCTTATCAACAAACAGGGAGAGTCATTCGGTTGCCTGTTATGGAATTGAAAGGGAATGGAGTAGGGGAAACAAGTGCACAAGCAGCTGGTAATCTGGTAAAGAATCACCCTCCGACTAACTTGTCCAACGTCAATGATCAAAAGGCAGCAGCAGCCAGCGCAGTCGATGATCTGGAATTAGCACCTTTATTGACTCCGGAGGAGTTGTCTGCCATAGTGCCTTATAACATGTACAAACAAATCTTTGCGATCAAGGATTGTTATGATTTCAAGAGGGCGACAGCATCCTTTCAGGCATGGGAGCAAGGGGTGAATAATTCGACGAAATCAAATTGGAGTCAGGATCTCTTGGAGAATTTTGGAAAGAAGGCAGTTGAAGTTGCCAAAGCTGCTGCCAAAGAATGTACCAATGCCGAGGAAGGTGTCGTCCCTTCCTCCGTGCCTTGTGCGGAAAAAATGATCCGCGATATTCAGTCAGCCAGTACGCCATTCTATCAGGAGTTACAAAATGCAATGAAAACCAGTTCTGGTCTGTTGGGGGAATTATTAAAAGCACAAAAAGATCTGGATAAATGCCCGCATAGTTACAAAGTGAATGATGCAGCAACACTAGGTATGCAATGGATTAGCGGTTGTATTCCTTCTTTGGATAGGCCATTTCAAGTGAGTTTTAAGAATCCATCAGGTACATCCTTGTATCGTTTCTATCCAGATGGACCATTCTCAGGGCGTGTAGAAGGGGATGGGCAATTGGATATGGAAGGTGCAAATATGAGTTATGTTTATAATGGCACGTATAAAGTCGAAGTCTTAGGACGTGACAGTAATGGAAAAATTGAGGAGTTGGATATCCTCACCTCCATGAAAAGAACTACCATCATATGTACAGAAGGGGATTGTATATCTTTTGATGATGAGGTGGAAAGTGCTGAAAGAATCCCGATCCTGGTTAGCCCAACCCGATGTGAGATTCCATAAAGTATCTTAAATAAAAATTGGCGGAAATTTTCCGCCAATTTTTTTTGCTGATTATCTTAGATCCAGCCGCGTAAGCCCATGGCTTTTACCACACGGGCAATTGCCACCATATAGGCTGCATCACGCATATAAACTTTTTCTTTCAATGACATTTCAAGCACTGCCAGGAAGGCTGCTGTCATCTTCTGATCTTCTTTTTCCAGCACTTCTTCTTTTGGCCAATAGAAGTTCATATCGTTTTGAACGCCTTCAAAATAGGAGACGGTCACCCCACCAGCATTGCAAAGGAAGTCCGGGATCAAAAAGATACCGCGTTCCATGATCACTTTATCAGCATCCGGGGTAGTGGGACCATTGGCACCTTCAGCGATTACTTT
Organism: uncultured Anaerolineaceae bacterium; assembly: GCA_964430025.1. Lineage (GTDB taxonomy): Bacteria > Chloroflexota > Anaerolineae > Anaerolineales > Anaerolineaceae > UBA6170. The sequence goes on from CAYSFA010000121.1 coordinate 8,995, forward strand.
GACATTTGGATGAATTTTCTTTACACTGTCGGCATTGATTTGTCCTTCTAAGGCTGCAGGGATTAATACATCAACATCCTTGGAAATCCAGGCTTCTGCATCTTCAATGACATAACCTGCTTCTTTGGCTTTGGCTTTATCGATTGAGCCGTACTGATCTGTGATAGACATCAGGAAGTGTGGATCAACTCCATCCGCTTTACTCACTGTGTAGGAGGCACGATCTTCGCGATCCCAATAGGATACACAAACCACGGTACCACCAAGGAATTCATTAAACCCGATCGCTGCGTATTGTGCCACGTTTCCAAACCCCTGAATGGCTGCTTTACAGGTTTTGGGATCAAGTTTCAGGTGTTTGAGGGCTTCACGCACGGTGTAAATTACACCAAAACCGGTTGCCTCGGTACGGCCAAGCGAGCCACCATTGCCAACTGGTTTGCCGGTGATCACACCTGGTGTGTACTGACCTACTAATTTAGAATACTCATCCATCATCCAACCCATCATTTGGGGGCTGGTACCAACATCTGGTGCCGGGACGTCTTGTCGGGGGCCAATATTCTTCCACATTTGTTGAACATAGCCACGAACGAGGCGTTCTTTTTCACCGGTTGATAGGGTTGCGGAATCAACAATCACACCACCTTTTCCACCACCCAGGGGGATATCCACGACGGCACATTTCCAGGTCATCCAGGTCCCTAATGCGCGAACAGTGTCGATCGTTTCGGCAGGGTGGAAGCGGATACCACCTTTATTTGGACCGCGGGCATCGTTGTGTTGTACACGGAAACCTTCAAAAACACGTATCGTGCCATCGTCCATGCGCACCGGGATGCGGAAATGAAATTCACGCAGCGGCCAACGCAGGATCTCGCGCACTTCTGGATCTAATTGCAGTAATTCAGCAACATGATCAAATTGGGCTTGAGCCATTTCAAATGCATTGGTAGTAGAAGCCATTCAATACTCCTCTTATCTTGGAAAAATTTAGTTTGGGTTGCGGATGAGCTGGAAAATTTTAAGCGGACACCTCGGACGTGTCCGCTTCTATGAATGAATGCTAAGCCAGAATTTTCACAAACTCCTCCGTTTGCCTCAATCTTTAGATTAACATTTCAGAGGTCGATCGTCAATATGATAAAAATCGTCAAATGATCACGATTTTGATCAGAGAATAGGGAATTTGTCATATTT
>CAYSFA010000122.1:0-704 GCA_964430025.1 uncultured Anaerolineaceae bacterium
GAGCGTCCGCCGGCATAGGTGTTGGCACAATCAAAGAAGTTGATACCAACCTCACGGCAGCGCTGGTACATCTTCCCCGACATTTCTTCATCGGCATCCCCCCCGAATGACATTGTCCCAAAGCACAGCTCCGAGACCTTTAGGCCGGTTCTTCCCAGGTTTTTGTATTGCATGGTTAGCTCCTTTCTATACTTGCTCATTGTTTTCTATAATTATTATTCAAAGTTCGACTTACATCTATAAATTACATTCTCTCTTTGCGTATTTGCTTGTTTATCCTTGGCGTCGCTTGCGTCTAAAATCTTTCCTCTTTTACGGCTCGGGGGTAGCAAAAATCTCATTCACGCTCTCCACCACCGCTTCGCGATTCTGACGCAATTCCTCCTGGTCAAAGCCGTAGTACTCCGCCAGGGACATCTCCACTCGCTCCATCAACTCGTCCAGCGCATCCAACCTGGTTTGCGTTTCGGTCAGCATGCCGGTGGAATCAATTTCTTCATTTACCCAATTTTCGACCAGCAGCTTGGTCTCTGTCTGCATCTGTAAGGCAGCTTCCCAGTCCTCGCGGATCAAGTCCGGCGGGGCAGCCGCCTGGATGGCAGTATCGACCTCATTGACCACGGTCGCCAGCACCATCAACGCCCCAAAGGTCTCCACGCCCACCAGTTCCTGCGCCTGAACCTTCTCCGCAATCTCGTTCAGGG
>CAYSFA010000122.1:714-10166 GCA_964430025.1 uncultured Anaerolineaceae bacterium
GCATGTCGATTTGAATATAGAGCAGGATGCGATAGACCTGGTTCAGCATGGCCTGTTCCTCGTCGGTGAGGGGGATGAGGGTGGCGGTGGTGGTGGGTGCTGGGGTGGTTGTTTGTGTGACGGTGGGTAAAGGGGTATGGGTGCCTGCTGGGGTTAGTGTCAGGGTTAGTTCTGGCGTGCCCAAAACAGGCTGCGTGCTATCCCCACCCAACTGACAAGCTGAGAGGAAAATTAACAAAAGGATTGCAATCGTTCTTTTTATCATCTTACTATTGTATCAATGATTTATGTTTCTTTTTTGTACTATAATTCCTTCAATCTATGTAAAGGAATTTCGCATGCACCCATCTCTCTCCAAACGAATTTTAAAACAACCACTGGCACTGCTGCTCACTCTGGCGGTGATCGTAGCAATTGCCTTCCTGGCGCCGCTCGAGAAGACGCTCGGGGCGAATATCCGTGTGATTTACATTCATGCCGCCTGGGTGTGGACGGGGAAGCTGTTTTTTGGGTTGGCGGCGGTGGTTGGTTTGCTTGCATTGATTTTTTCCAGGCGGGTGCAACTGGTGGATCTTTGCCGCGCGATTGCTTTATCTGCGCTTTTCTTCTGGCTTACCTATTTACCCATGTCGCTGTATGTGATGGAGGTTAATTGGGGCGGTTTCTTTTTTGATGAACCACGCTGGCGCATCCCCTTTATGTTCGGGATCATTGCGGTTTTGTTACAAGGGGCGCTGTGGGCCTTCAACAACAACCGCTTCACCGCGTTGGGCAACTTTGCTTTTGGGGTTGCCTTGTGGTGGCAGTTGGGTGGGGTCGAGAACATCCTGCACCCCGATAACCCGATCGCCCAATCCAATTCCAACGCAATCATGGGATCCTACACCTTGATCCTTATTTTCACTCTGTTGCTGGGAGCCCAAATAATCTTATGGATTTACGAACAACGCCACCCAATCCGCAAAAACGGATAATATTTCGCGAATCAAAGAATCTTACCGAGCAAGTTGCGATTCTTTCGATCACCCGTGTGGTATTGCATACGCTCTACCGCATGGTTTATCCCTTTCTGAGTGTGTTCGCACGCGGGCTGGGGGTTGACCTGGCGCAGCTTTCGGTGGTGCTGACTTCCCGTTCGATGATGGGGTTTCTGGCTCCCTTCCTGGCGACCATTGCTGATCGTTTTGGTCGCAAGATCAGCATGTTGATAGGGTTGGGATTGGTGATTCTGGCGACTTTGTTGATCTGGTTTTTTCCATCTTTTCCCATGTTCTTTGCCGGGCTGCTGATTTCAATGGTAGGCAACATGATGTTCGTCCCCGCCATGCAGGCGTTCATCGGTGACCGGGTACCCTACGAGAAACGTGGCAGGGTGCTGGGCATCACAGAGTTATCCTGGGCAGCAGGGTTCATCATCGGGATCCCTTTTGTGGGCTGGCTGATGGCACGCAGCAACCCGGAGAAGGCCTGGCTGGTATCCTTCCCTGTGATCGCGGTGCTGGGGGTGAGCTGTCTGATCCTGATCGCCTGGCGTGTGCCTAACAACCGCTCGCAAATTCCCGCACAGGGTACCGGGTTTGCCACCATTCGTAAGATGCTGGGGATTTCCTCGGTGTTGGCCGGGTTGGGCTTTGCGATTTCGGTATCGGCTGCCAATGAGGTGGTGAATCTGGTGTTTGGGGTGTGGCTGGAAGATCGCTTTGCCCTCAAGCTGGCTGCCTTAGGGGCTGCCTCAGCGGTGATTGGCATCTCCGAGTTGGGCGGGGAAGGCCTCTCCGCGCTGCTCTCCGATAAGCTTGGCAAAGAAGTAGCCATCACAATCGGGCTAATCACCTCCGCGATTTCCACTTTTGTGCTTTATTTCTTCAGTGGAACGGTGGCGGGGGCTTTGACCGGTTTGTTCCTCTTTTATCTGGGTTTTGAGTTCACTCTGGTGTCCAGTTTGCCGCTGATGAGCGAGATCTTCCCGGCGGCACGTGCCACCGTGATGGCGCTCACCATCGCCTGCTTTTCTTTAGGGCGTGCCTTTGGGGCGGCAATCGCACCCTGGCTTTATAACCTGGGCTTTTTCTTCAACCTGGTGGCAGCGATTGTGATGATTGTGCTCGGGTACATTCTGCTGCAGCACATCCATCCCGCCGCGGCGGATGATCTGGATGCACGGGATGGGGAGATTTCTGTATAGGGCTTCGCGAACTCTTTTTACTATTTGCCTAGTAAGTTGAACACATCCTCTCTCCTGGGGAGTGAAACCATTAGACCTGTATAATAAACATAACCTTATCTCATCAAGGGAGGTGCTATGCTCATCTACAATGCCAAACAATTACTCACCCTTGCAGGTGGTCCACAGCGTGGTAAGAATTTGGGTAATTTGGGGATCATCCCGGAAGGGGCGGTGCTGGTGCGCAATGGCTTGGTGGAAGCAGTTGGCCCCAGCCAGGATCTGTTGGAGCAATTTCCCAAAGAGGAGCGTTTTAATGCCGCTGGTAAGGTTGTGATGCCCGGATTTGTCGACCCACATACCCATCTGATCTTCATGGGTAACCGTGCTTTCGAGTTTGAAATGCGCCTGGAGGGTCGCTCCTACCAGGAGATCATGGGGGCAGGGGGCGGGATTGTCAACACGGTGCGTATCACGCGCGATGCCAGCCTGGATGAGTTGGTGGAAGCTGTGCGGACGCGTGCGCAAGGGATGCTGCGCTATGGCACCACCACCGCTGAGGCCAAGACCGGCTATGGGCTGACCCCCGGCAGTGAGCTGCTGCAGTTGCAGGCCATTCTCAGGCTGGATCAGGAAGGGCCGCTTGAGTTGGTGCCCACCTATTTAGGGGCACATGCCATCCCGAAAGAATTCATGAACAATGCCCAGGCATATACTGATTTGGTGGTCAATAAAATGCTGCCGGACGTGTTGACCTGGTGGAAGCGTAATGCCAGGAATCGCCCGCTGCCCTTTGTGGATGTGTTCTGCGAGGTTGGCGCGTTCTCGCTGGAGCAAACACACCAGATTCTCACCAAAGCCAAGGAGTTGGGCTTCCCGCTCAAGATCCACGCTGACGAGTTCGAGAATCTGGGCGGCACCAGCCTGGCAGCCAGAATGGGGGCTGTTTCGGCAGATCATCTGGTGAAAACCTCCAACGCTGATATCCAGGCACTGGGGATTTCGAATACAGTAGCCGTTTCGCTCACCCCCACGCCATTCGGGTTGGGGCATCATGAATACACCCCTGCCAAAGAGATTCTCAAAGCGAATGGTTTACTGGCGATCGCCTCTGACCTCAACCCCGGGACAGCCTGGTGCGAGAGCATGCAGTTCGTGATCGCTCTCTCCTGCCGCTATCTTAAGATCACCGTCGCCCAGGCGATCGCAGCCGCTACGATCAACGCCGCTGCTGCCATTGCACGCGAGGGTTCGATCGGGTCGTTGGAACCCGGCAAGCAAGCTGATTTGTTGGTGCTGAGCGTCGATGATTATCGCAACCTTGGGTATAAGTTTGGGGGTAACCTGGTGCAGCGTGTGATGAAACGCGGTAAATGGGTGGTGGAGAACCACTAAAAGCTGTTTTTAATAGGTAGTGAGGAGAACAACGATGTTGACATTGGAAGGGGCACGTAGCTGGTATCCGGAGGTTGATCCGGTGCATGGGTTTGATCATATCGAGCGGGTCTTTCGCATGGCTGAGAAGCTGGCGGTGTTGGAAGGGGCTGATCTGGAGATCGTGCATGCCGCCGCACTCCTGCACGATTCACGAGGCAGCGACCCCAACAGCGGGGAACGTATGAGTCACCATGAAGCTTCCGCTCTATTTGCGAAGCAGGTCTTAAGGGAAGAGGGCTGGCCGGAGGAGAAGATCCGGGCGGTACAGCATTGTATTCGTGCCCATCGCTATCGGGGGGATAGAGAGAATGCCCCGCAGACCATCGAGGCTAAGGTGCTGTTTGACGCCGACAAGCTGGATGTGCTCGGTGCAGTGGGGGTGGCGAGGACGATTGGGTATGCCGTGCAAGCCGGACAGCCGATTTTCGCGGAGCCGTCTGAGCAGTTTGTGGAAACGGGCGAAAAGGTGGCAGGTGAACCGCACAGCTCCTACCATGAGTATTTGTTTAAATTGAGCAAAGTAAAAGATCGGCTCTTCACCGAAAGTGCCCAAAAAATCGCTGAAGCCCGGGATGCTTTTTTGCGTGAGTTTTATGAGCAGTTGAAGGCTGAGGTAAGGGCTGAGAGATGAGTGAGGGGTTGGTTTTTAGGGGGTAGGAAAAGACTTTTTCCTTTGCGTCATTGCGTCGAAGATCTTTTTTTTCCTTTTATGACTAACCCTTAACAAGCAAATCCTTCACCTTGATCACCACTACACTTCCCCCTGACACCACAATCGTAAACAAGGTCACAAACCATGCCTGGATGGAAAGCGCTGGTAACACCGCTGCCAGGCTGTTGCCAACCGCGAAAGCCCACAACGAATCCTTTCCCAAGGTTGTCACCGAGTGTTCCCAAACCGGATGGCTGAGATACCTGCGTACTTTCCAGGTGATCCACAGCAGCAGGAATGATCCCATGCTGCCAATGCTGTAATAGGGAATTCTGTGATTGATCCGGTATTCATTCGAAAAATCAAAATAAAAATCAGCCCAGGTGGTTGGCAGCACCATCACTAAACTCACCACTCCACACACCAAAAATAAAGACAACAATGTCATCTGGAATGTTCGCCAATTGCCTGCCTGCCTGGATTGTTTGAAGGCATAGGCTACCACCATCCCGAACGACATAAAAGTTAATGCATGCCAGACACTGAAATTAGACAGTGCGGGGTGCCCAAATAACAATGCTGTTAAATGAGCGATTGGGTTTTCTTTGGCTGGCTGAACGATCCGTGTGAGTAAAAAATCGACAATCCATACCAAGATCGGTAACATCGCTATCACCACAATACCAAAGCGTTTCCGCAACCAAATGATCGGAATCGCTAACAACAAAAAGAGGGCATAGAATTTTAGGATTCCTGAAAAGAGTGAATTACCCAGAAACAACGAGGTGTTGATTGCTTCCGTTGTGCTCAACTGTTGGTTGAACCATTCGATCAGAACAGTTATGAGATAGGCTCCATAACATTGCGCAGCCCGTAAAACTAGGCTGCTGACCGCTGCTCGAAATCCCTGTTTCTCTGCTTTGCGCAAGTAAACAATCTCAAACATCATGCCCGTGATCAACACAAAGCTCGGAGTGGCCAGCCGGGTCAGGGACATTACCTGGTACATCGCGTCGTCAAAAAGGACCTCATATCCAAATGCATAGAAAGCATGCGAGCCTACCGCCAACAGAATCGCGAAGCCACGAGCAAAATCGATGAAGACTTCCCGCGAGCTAGGCCGAATGGGGAGTTCTTTTTTGGTGGATTGCAGAGCCCATAAATATGCCACCCAATACAGACTTAGGAATCCGTAGAGAAGAACGACTGGCACTAAAACTAACCAGACTTCGTGAGGAATTTCGATTCGATAACGAGCGTATGGTTCTAAGATGAAAAAGAAACTAAATAATATACTAATTCCTGCTGCCCCGGAGAAGAGCTTGTAGAATTTGTTTAAATGGGCAGCGGTGATTCTTTTCTTCAGGATTATAGCGAGGATGCCCGGCAATATGGTAATGGCTAGCGGGAAGGCATGCCCAAATGTAAGTTGAATGTCGAAAAGTTGTGTTATCGCCACCAGGCTTGCGACGCACAGTAAGCTGGCGGTGAGTATGATTATGGAGGTAGCTTTTCCAAAAAGAAGTTTTTTGATCATCAGGGTATTGTATGTTTGTTTTTTATTTCAGCCGGAGAATTTTCCGCCCAACCAGGGTTTTATTATACCTGGAATAAGAGGGAGAAAATGAAGCGCTGCCTGTGACCTCGAAGGAAGTGCGCCTGGATTACTAAAGGTGCGTTGCACTTAAGGATCGGCTGTCATACTCGAGAATTGAGTATTTGCCTTGAAAGTAATTAATCAAAAGTGCGCTGCACCTGGATATTTCGAATATCGCATTTTGTTTATCAAGGTACAACTTTCATTAAGGATTGAAGAAAATAACTCGAATAACTGGTGAGTAGGAAATGCACCTTTTTGGAAAATTTTCCTTTTATGCTTTGTTCTTTATCGTTTTTTCCTTTGCGTCTTCGTTTCTTTCCCTTCGCGTCTCTGCATCCAGGATCTTTTTTCCCCCTTATGCCTACCTTACACTACATCCAGATCGGCATACGAACTGGGGTCTTGAAGCGGTTCGAGGTGGGTGAAGATATTGGCAGTTGGTAGTTGTGCCTGTATCTCCACTTCTATCTTATTCACCAGGCCATGGCCATGTTCCACCGTCCATTCGTTCGGTACCAGCACATGCATGCTCACAAACTTACTTGCTCCGGATTCGCGTGTGCGTACCGCGTGAAACTCAACCCCTTCCCCCCTATATTTGTCCAACACACATTCAATCTGATCCAATTCTTCCTGTGGCAGGGCAGTGTCCATCAACCCAAAGGCGGAATCACGTACGATTTTATATCCAGACCAAAGAATGTTGATCGCTGCAATAATAGCCACAATCGAATCGAGAGGCTGCCATTTAGTGAGTGCAACCAAGCCAACCCCCACAAAAACGCCTAGCGAGGTCCACACATCCGTCATCAGGTGGTGGGAGTTCGCTGTTAATGCGATAGCGTTGTGTTTCTTCCCGGCTTTGCGCATTACAATAGCGGTTCCAAAATTTACCAGCGAAGCGACAAACAAGACCAACAACCCAATTCCTAATTGTTCCAATGGTTGTGGTTCGATCAGCCGCTTGAGGGCAGTATAAATAATGCTCCCAGCTGCAATCAGGATTAATGACCCCTCAAACCCACTGGAAAAATACTCAGCTTTGGTGTGTCCATAAGCGTGATTTTCATCCGCAGGGCGTGCCGCAATCTTGAGCATACTCAGTACCATGATCGCACCAGCCAGATTGACCAGTGATTCCAGCGCATCGGACAACAAACCTACAGAACCAGTCAGCAGGTATGCTCCGGCTTTTAACCCCATAGTCACCAATGCGGCGGCAATGGATAACCAGGCATAGCGAGTGAGGGTTGGACGATGATTTTGGGTTTGTGTCATGAGTCGGAGGAAATAATCAGGAATATTTCTTTTGGAAAACGTACCACAATTTTACTACCGTTTCTTTAATTGGACCCCCGGAATAATGAATGGCGTACTTTTGCGATACTCCACATAATCTTTACCAAACTCCTGCACCAATTTACGTTCTTCCAACTTTGCCCCCAGCACGTTATAAACGGAGATGCCAATCGAGAGCGCCAACAGATTCCAGCTCATCACCGGTACCAACCAGACTAACAGAAACATGCAACTATAAATGGGATGGCGTACCCAGCGATACAGACTTCTATTAACCAAAGCTACTGGTTTGGTTGCCTGGTCAGGGTCAAGTGCTTGCGAGACACCTGTAAATCGGAGCATCCCGGTCAGCATGATGGTGTGCACAATTCCAATCACTGATAGTCCCTGGATCAACGTAGTCAGGTAAACCCAAGGGGTCGGGATGCGATAGATCACCTGGTCAGGCAGGATAACAACCAACACCAAAACCGGCACAAACAACACCGCCGACTGGATCGAGAAGAAAAGGCGATAGAAGCGATGATAGCGCGTCTCTCCCCACCAGGTTTTAAAGGAATCCTTGGTGCGGTGTGCCGCCAGGATCGAATGAATACTCCCATAGATTGCCAGTGCCAACAAAACCCACCAGAAACCGGATTGCATTGGTTAGGCTCTCTCGTCAGGGACTGGCCCACCCTGAGCGATGATCAACTCCTGCAAGCGTGGATGGTCTTTATAGAACCCCCAATAGCGGGGTGGAATCAACGCTGCGATGCGGCACATGATCTCATCAATCGCTTTTTGCATGGCTTCTTCCCGGTTTTCCCGTGGTAGTTCTTCAATCACGTATGGTTTTCCAAAGCGAGCAATCATGCGCGGCTTTCGGAAGGTGAACAAACGCTTAAAGCTATCTTCCGTGCCAGCCAGCCCCACTGGCACAATCGGTGCGCCGGTCCGGATTGCTAACAGAATCATCCCGGCTTTTCCTTCGATTAGCTCCCCAATCTTACTGCGTGTCCCTTCGGGGGCAATACCCATCGCAACGCCAGCCTTGATCAACTTCTGTGCTTCCCGAAAAGCCCCGAAATCGGCACGCGAGCGATCAATGTAAATTGCCTTAGCAGTTTTGGCAAACCAACTGATGCCTGGATACCTGACGTATTTCTCCGCTACCAATGCGGTAATATCCGGACGTGCTGGATTTACGAATAACAACGGGATGTCCATGCGGCTCATGTGGTTGGTCGCGACGATGATTCCGCCTTCTTTAGGAACATTCTCTACTCCTTCAAAGCGGGTCACGGTTAATCGATCAAAGAGGCTATACATGATTTGTTGTAATCTTTCTCTTTCCAAACGAACCTCCCGGAATATTATTCTTTTTATTGTATCTCGTTTTGAAGGCTTTTCAATTTATTTCAGCCGTTCAACAACCCTTTGGCATACAACAATTCAGCATTCAACACCGAACCACCAGCCGCTCCACGCACGGTGTTATGGACAACACTGACCATGCGCAAATCGAAGAGGTTGCAAGGGCGAATGCGCCCCACGCTTACCGACATGCCGTTCCCGGCGTCGCGATCACGGCGGGGTTGTGGGCGGTCTTCCTCCCACCGGACAATAATGGGTCTTTCTGGCGCGGTTGGCATCTGCTGCACCTCTGCCGGACCACGGAAGTTTTCTAATATGTTGATGGCTTCTTCCACGCTTGGTTTCTGGCGGAATTTCACAGAAAGGGCAATGGTGTGGCCATCAAAAACGGGCACCCGGTTGGCATGCGCACTCACATTAATGCTGGCCGGTATACGTTCCCCTGCCATCATCTTGCCAAGCAGAAGATTTGTCTCCGTTTGAATCTTCTCCTCTTCTCCATTAATGAAGGGGATGACGTTGTCCAGAATATCCAATGAGGGCAAGCCAGGATAGCCCGCCCCGGAAATAGCCTGCATGGTACTCGCAAAGACTGCTTCCACGCCAAAGGCATCATCCAGTGGTTTCAAAGTCATGGCAATGCCGTTGGTGGTGCAATTCGGACTGGTGACAGCCAGGCCTTTCCAGCCCAACTGGCTGTGCTGCAGGGGGATCATTTCCAAATGGTCGTAGTTAATCTCTGGGATCAACAAAGGTACCCCGGGGGTTTGGCGTAAAGCTGAGGCGTTCGAGCAGACTGCATATCCGGCAGCTGCTAGTTTTGGTTCCCATTCTCGCGCAATTGGCGCTGGCAAGGCGGAGAAAGCCACCTTCCCGGGTAACTCAGTGTTGGTAGGTAAAATCGGCATTTTGCGTACTTTTTCCGGCAGGGATCCGGATAGCAC
>CAYSFA010000123.1:0-10129 GCA_964430025.1 uncultured Anaerolineaceae bacterium
CGCCAATCAAATCAGCGATTTGTTTTCTGGCAAATTCCACTGCTAATTTTGCCTGAACCCCATAGCTATGACTGCTGGAGGGATTGCCAAAATGGTCATAAAGGTAACCAGCCATTACATCCGCGACTTCCCTTGCAATTGGGGTCGTGGCATTGTAATCCAGATAAATGGGTTGCATGAGCTTAGCCTTCCTCAGAATTTAATTTAGAAATAACCATTTTTCTGCTTCAGTCAAATCATCAAAAAACCGGATTTCATGACTTCTTTTATGCTCATACATCAATTCTTTAAACCGTTCACTTTGGATTTGACCATAATCCACGATAAAAGCGGTTTTGACCCGATAGTTGGAAAGCTTCAGGAAGACCTCCCCCAGTAAGCCGGTTTTAAGATCAAAAAAATCAGGGTGAAGATCGGGTGCGTGAACCACCAACCTACATTTATCCATCCCAAAACAATTGGCAATAATATCAAGCAAATCCTGCCCGGAAGAAATCACCCCTGTCCCGGGTTCACAAATCAGATAATCGCCTTTATCTGTATGAATATTTAGAGCCTCCATCGTTTTTTCCTTTCTAACTTGCAGAGATGGTGGTTTACAAAAGCCAGTCTCTTAATAATAAACGATGAATCTAACTGGCAAACTGCCATTTACAAAGTCGTTTCTCCAGCCAATCTACCACAAAATACAATCCAAAACCTAGAATACTCATGGCAACCACACCTGCATACATCGCGGGATAATCAAACAGGTTGGATCCTTTGAGATAAATATAATACCCAAGTCCTTTTTGAGTAGCGAACAATTCGGCCACATACAGCACGGCCACTGCTGTCCCTACCGATTGGCGTAAGGCAGTTAGAATGCCTGGAATACTGGCTGGAAAATAAACAAATCGAAAGAGCGCGCGTCGGCCCGCCCCCAGACTACGTACACTTTGGATTAATTCAGGACGAATATTAGCCGCCTGATCTCGTACCAAAACCAGAATTTGAAAGAAAAGGATCAGGAAAATCATAAAGATTTTGGAAACATCCCCAATCCCCAGAAAAAGAACCACTATCGGCAATAAAACCACTTTGGGGATGGGGTATAACAGGTAAATCAGCGGCGCGAAAATACGATTCAACGGCTTGGATTGACCTAACATTAACCCCAAAGGTGAAGCCAGCAAAATAGCTAAAAACGTGCTTACTAACACCCGGTAAAAACTTGCCAGAAAATGCAAGGGCAAATCTCTTCCTAACTCACGGACAAAAGCGACCAACACCTCCACCGGGGAAGGAAGAATTGCTAGATTAACAATCCAGGCTAATATTTGCCAAAGTGCAATCAAAAGGATAAAAGCGATCAAGACGGATTTCGTACGCATTATCTGGTCAACTGCTCCCTCAGCACCTGGCATAACTGAATATATTCCATGGAGGAACGCGAGTCTTTGTTCCCAAAACTGGGGTTATCAATCATATTCGCGTTCGTATTGGGAGGTTCCTGCAGCAGCAAAATTTTCTGTCCCAGGATCGCGGCTTCTTCTATTGAATGGGTTACAGTAAGCATCGTAAGTCCATGCTCTTTCCAAAGATCGATCATCAGGTTCTGCAAATTTTCACGAGTCGGGGCATCCAACGATGAAAATGGCTCATCCATCAACAGTAGATCCGGTTGTAGCACCAGGGTGCGGGCAATTGCGCACCGCTGACGTTGCCCCCCGGAAATTTGCCCTGGAAATTTATCACTGTGCTCCAACAATCCCAACTGTTGGATCCAATAGTCAATATCTGCTTCTTTAATGGTCGAGGCTGCTGGCGCATGTGTGCCATCCGGACCATAAAACCTGCGAATGTCCAAACCCAATGAAACATTTTCCTTGACTGTAGCCCAGGGGAGTAAGCCATAATCCTGAATGATCAACCCGCTTTGGGGGCGTGGACGCTCCAACAACTCTCCATCCACCAGGATTACTCCCGCACCAGGTTGCTTTAATCCTGCCAGCATATATAACAAGGTGCTTTTACCACACCCGGAAGGACCCAAAATCGTCCAGCTTTCGCCTTTGTTTACCTGCCAGTTAAAACCAGCAAAAACTGGTTGATTGGCAGCATACTCAAAGGTCAAATTCTCAATATTTATCATTTCGAAAATCTATGGTAAATAATCAGCACTGATACATTGGTTATAAGGCACATCTTCCGTAATTAATTCTTTTTCCTTTGCCCAGGCTAGAACATCATCATATTGTGCCTGGCTGGGTACCCCGGCTGTAACAAAGGAAGGGACTTCAAACTTACCAACCAGAGGAGGTGGCAAAATATTGTTATCTATCAATGTTTGTTCCCAAATGGCGGGGTCGTCATTAATCAACCTGACAGCCTCTTCGATTGCGGCCAAAAAGTTTTTGACAGCTTCCGGATTTGTCTCCAAATAAGCATTACGAAACGCAATGGCACTGTGGCTATACTCAGGATATTTATTATCTGCCAGAACGACTGTGGCACCTTGCAAGGCTAATAAGGAAGAAACCGGTTCCGGCATGGTGCCAGCAGGCAGTTCGCCATTCCCGATCAGGGTAACACGATCTGGTATTTTTGGTACAGCGACCGTTACGATATCATCAGGGGTAAAGCCTTCTTCCTGAAGCATTCGGTCAGTCAGATATGCAATTACAGTCCCTTCCGATATACCAATTTTTTGCCCTTTGAGCTGTTCTACCTCAGTGATCCCACTTTGAGCTGAAGCAACAATGCTGAAAAGAGGAGTATCAGCTGTCGCGGCTCGCGCGAAACGCACAATCACTACGTTCTTTTTGCTACGATTATTCAGGATGGTTGTCAGAACTTCATTGATCATGCCATCGATCTGGTTGGCTGCCACTAATTGATCTCTTTCAGGCCCAGAACTGACTGGAACTAATTCCACGTCCAGATTATATTGATCAAACAGACCTTCCTGTTGGGCTACATACATCGGTAATGAGTCTAAAATGGGTAAAACAGCAAATTTTAAAGATATTTTTTCTGATTGTTTGGGAGAACAGGCGCTGAGAACAAAGAGCATAACCAGGACCAAAATTACAATTTTTTGTCTGGATTGATTAAACATTTTTTTATTCATTATTCATCTCTCCACATGGATTTATACCAGGTAAACTTTTCCACCTTGCATTTCAATTATACCTTAGGGAGTTTGAACAGAAATTTTTTTTAGAGAAACTCACCTCTATTTTTGTTTTGAAATCCCTTAATTATTGCTACAATAATACTGTCCAAATCAATAAAGGAGGTCAAAAATGTCTAATATAAGAACCACGTTGACCGGTTATGCCGGTTATCGCGGGAGGGAAGGACATTACAGTTTCCTTTTACATAGGATCACTGGATTAGGAACCGCTCTTTTTCTAACCATACATATCCTAGACACGTCTTTCGTTTATTTCTTCCCTCACCTTTACCAACATGCAATTGATTTATATCGTTCTACCTTATTTGGAATTGGAGAAGTTGGATTGGTTTTTTGCGTTTTCTTTCATGGGGTAAATGGCTTGCGAGTTGCCTTTTTCGATCTGATCGCCCCACGTTTATGGAGCGTTCCCAAACAACGTTTCTCTACCAAAATTACTTTACTCATAACTTTATTGATGTGGATCCCAGCTTCAGCTATCATGCTTTACAACATGTTGCACCATAATTTTGGTTGGTTTGGAGGGTAGGAGGAGCGATGACAACAAATACTAACACTGTTGTGAAAACAAAACCAAACTTCGAGACCAAATCATGGATATTTATGCGCTATAGCGCTGTGTTATTGATTCCACTAGTCTTTGGGCACCTTATCCTTCAGGATGTGATTGTCGGTGTCCATCGCATCGACCTGGATTATGTAGCTATGCGTTGGGCTAGTATTGGATGGCGGATTTACGATGCTCTTTTACTGGCATTTGCCTTTGCACACGGAGCGAATGGAATTCGTCAGGTGTTAAATGATTTTATCCACACAGAGCGTGGAAGAAAAATCATGCATTGGGGATTATTTATCTTCTGGTTCGTAATTACTGCAATCGGTGCTATTGCATTGATTGGTGGTGTAAGGCCAATTTCCTGAGGAGGGAACATGACACAAACCCATATCTATGATGTCGTCATCGTTGGTGGTGGCGGTGCAGGATTAATGGCAGCATTATACGCTTCCCAAAATGCCAAAACAGCAGTGGTGAGCAAACTCTATCCCATTCGTTCTCATACGGGGGCTGCCCAGGGTGGTATTGGCGCGGCTCTGGGAAATCTGGAAGAAGACCATTGGGAATGGCACGCTTATGACACGGTCAAAGGAAGTGATTATCTGGGTGATCAGGACGCCATCGAGTTTATGTGTGAGCAAGCCATTCATGCTGTCTATGATCTGGAGCATTATGGATTACCATTCTCACGTACCCCGGATGGAAAGATTGCCCAACGACCTTTCGGCGGCCATACCAACAATGAGACCGGGAAATCCGTCAGACGCTCCTGCTATGCAGCCGACCGAACTGGCCACATGATCCTCCAGACCCTATTTCAACAATGTGTGAAACACCAGACTGAGTTCTATAACGAATTTCATGTCATGGATATGATCATTCAGGATGGGAAAGCGGCTGGTGTGGTGGCATTGGAACTGGCGACCGGAGAATTGCATATTTTCCGGGCAAAATCCGTCATTTTTGCGACAGGTGGACATGGCCGTATCTGGGAGATTACATCCAATGCCTACTCCTTCACTGGTGATGGTGCGGCAATTCTTGCCAGACGCGGGCTGCCCATTCAAGATATGGAGTTCTTTCAATTTCACCCCACCGGGATAATTAAGTTAGGCATTCTCATCACCGAAGCTGTTCGTGGTGAGGGGGGTGTATTAATCAATGGCAAAGGCGAACGCTTTATGGAGCGTTATGCACCGAACATTAAAGATCTTGCTTCGCGGGATGTGGTTTCCCGTGCCATATATCTTGAAGTAAAAGCGGGGAATGGCATCGATGGAAAAAATTATGTTTATCTGGATGCAAGACCGGATGTTATCAACAAATTCGCAGCCCTGGATGGTAGAACCCGACCGGATGGCAGCCCTTATCAGGTAACCGCTGAGGAGATCACCAGTAAAATACCCGATATTACAGATTTTTGTGTCACCTATTTGGGTGTAGATCCGGTTAAAGATCCCATGGCTGTTCAACCAACAGCACACTACGCAATGGGCGGTATCCCCACCAATAAATTTGGCGAGGTGATCATTGATGAACAAGGAACCACCTTGCCAGGTCTATTTGCTGCTGGAGAAGGAGCTTGCGTTTCAGTTCATGGAGCCAACCGCCTTGGAACCAATTCGCTGGTGGATTTAATTGTTTTTGGGAAGCAATCCGGTATCAAAGCTGCGGAATATGCCAATCAGGTTGATTTGCCAGAATTGGTTGGCGATCCAACTGAGTTCACCAGAGAGCAAATCGAACGATTAAGAAATGGCAGTGGGGAGCAAAAACCAACAGAATTGGGCAAAGAAATGCGCTCTGTAATGATGGATCAGGTAGGTGTATTTCGAACTGAAGAAGGGTTAGCTGCTGCAGTAAATAAAGTGGCAGAACTACGTGAACGCTATAAACATGTTCGTACGCAGGACTCAAGCACGATCTATAACATGGAACTATTGAATACCTGGGAATTGGGAAACATGCTCGACCTGGCATTAATCACCGCGGAATCCGCTCTGGCACGTAAAGAGAGCCGCGGGGCTCACGCCCGGGAGGACTTCCCTAAAAGAGATGATCAGGAATGGATGAAACATACCCTCGCCTGGCTGGAAAATGAAAAAGTTCGTCTGGGTTACAAACCGGTTTCGGTGACCAGGTATCAACCCAAGGAACGTACCTATTAGAATCCAGATCGCTTAAGCATATGCCGAAGTGAATTCAAGGAGACTCTTATGCAGATTAAATTAAAAGTATTTCGCTATTTACCACACACAGGCAATAAACCTCATTACGACACGTATGAAATGGAAGTTGATCCCAATGACCGTGTGTTGGATGTTTTGGAACAAGTCCGAGCTGATGCTGATCCGGGATTAGGGTACCGTCGATCCTGTGCGCATGGGGTATGTGGTTCCGATGCAATGCGCATCAATGGTAGAAATGCACTTGCTTGCAAAGTGCTGGTTAAAGATCTCAAGACGAACAAGATCACGGTGGAACCTCTTTTAGGATTGAAGGTACTACGTGATTTGATTGTAGACATGGAACCATTCTTTGAACATTATCGCTCGGTGTTACCCTATTTTATTAATGATGATCCCTTGCCGGAAGAGGGGAAGGAACGCATACAGAGCCCTGAACAACGCGAACGATTTGATGACACCACCAAGTGTATTCTCTGTGCTGCCTGTACGACCTCCTGCCCATCTTTCTGGGCGAATGGAAAATATGTTGGTCCGGCTGCGATTGTGAATGCCCACCGCTTCATTTTTGATAGTCGCGACACCGCGGCAGCCCAACGCCTGGAAGTTTTGAATGAAGATAGTGGAGTATGGCGTTGCCGTACTGCATTTAATTGCACCGAAGCTTGTCCAAGAGACATCCAAATCACCAAAGCGATTGCTGAAGTAAAACAGGTTTTAGTTTCCGGTAAGTTGGAGTAATTAACCAATTCTCTTGAAAATTTGCCTTAAAGGGTTATCATAGAATTAACCCATTAATCAATTATTGGTTGGTGATAGTAGATGGGAGGGCATTATGTTTGTCACCATTTTATCCGGACGCGTAGCGGAGGAAAATTGGCGCACATTAGAAAAGTCCTTCGAAAGCGCAATACGAAAAATTCCCAAAGGGATCAAATCATCAAAGCTGATCCAATGCCAGGCTGAACCAAAACTTTGGCAAATCATCACCACCTGGGAGAGTGAAGAAGTCTACATAGCCGCTCAGGAAAATAAAATCAGCAACACCTGCTTAGATCTGTTTTGTAACGCTGGTTCAACCCCATATCGTAATGAATATCATGTTTTTGGTCATTATTTACGTGTCTAAACACTTGACAAAAAGAAAAACATGGTAGAATTAAGGCATCAGGAGAACTGATTAGCAATTCATTGCTCTGGTCAAAGAACATTTGAAAATACATCCACAACCGGAACGAAATAAGATGAAAGATCCAGCAAATTCATGGGTCAATAATTCCCTGAATTGGTTGGAATAAGCAGCAATCGAATTGCGGGGATAAGGGAATCATTATTAATCAATCAACCAGTCATTTTTATGATTTTTTAGAAGAGAATAATTATCAGGTTGTAATCCGATAATTCAATTTCTATTTGATATTTCATTACGAAGCAGGAAATTGAGTTTTTTATTTACAAATTGAACGAGTTAAATCGCAAGTTTACGTTTTGTACACGAAAAGAAAGGATTATTAGATTTCCTAATCTAACATTATGTGGGTAATCCATACACATTGGCAACCGCCGCGTAAACCTACCGATTCCGGTGGCATATTATTTTGGGCGGAAACAGACGAAAGTCCTGCTCCTCCTTATTTGGAAGGTCAGATTCCCGATTCTCCCAAACCACAGGAACATCCTTATGCATTAGAACCAGGTCTTATTCAGGACCGAATTGGGATTGGAACACCTTTAGAAAGTGCCCAACCCAATCTGATCACCCTGCATATGCCCTCAACCCGTACTGGACCAATCCCTTCTCCTGTTCTCAATCACATTTGGGAACTGGATTTGGAAACAGAGCCATTCTTAGCCCCCTGGCGAATTGATGGACTATACTTGCCAGCTTCTTCTGCCTTCAGTGTCCTCATCAACTTACCAGAAGAAAGTCCGTTTAGTGATTTTGTGCTCGGGCAAGATGCACTCTACTGGCAAAATGTGTGCAGCCTAGTGCTCGAAATTCTTTCTGAACAAAAATTGATGCCTATCATGGTGCCAATCACCCCTCAAAAAGACACTTTCCATGCCCGCTGGCAACCCGTCCTGGATGGAAAAAGTGATGGCCCGAGGATCTCGAAACTTGTCAATGCCATGCCGCCCATCTGCCGGGCTGAATCATTACATGGCGACCGTATTTATCCTGGTTCTCTCCCCCCCGTTCGTGCGTTGTTAGACAGTTTCCTTAACACGATGTGTGATGCCCTCGCCCGTTCCTGGGGAAATAGTTCTGAAGCCATTCGTCTGATCCCTGAGAATTCCAGCCCATTTGAAGCCTGGGTCAAAGCACTCTTTACATCCGATGCCTCTATCAAAATTTCTGCAGTTCAGGCAACCGCCTTGTTTAGCAGTGTGCGAGCCTGGATGCGCAATTTGCAAGCGGCTGGGGATAACTACTTCCGCGTAACCTATCAACTGATCTCTCCGACTGACCAAATCCAAACACTGGAAGAATCCAGCTGGCAAATTAATTACTTGTTACAGTCACGAGATGATCCTAATATATTCATCACTGCCGAACAAATCTGGAATTCAAGGACCACCACGATTGTGGTGGACGGAAAACGATGCGAATTACCGCAGGAAAAACTATTGATGGGGTTAGGCTATACCGCCCGTCATTTCAACCTCATTGAAGAAAGCTTGAAGAAGCAATACCCGACCGATGTAAAAATCAATACCCATGAGGCTTATCAATTCCTGAGGAGCGTCACACCTCTGCTCGAAGAAGCTGGATTTGGTATCATCGCTCCGGATTGGTGGGATACCAGTGGATCACGCTTAGGGGTACGCTTACAGCTTAAGCCTTCCACCAAACCACCAAAATCCTTCTCACAACCTGGTGGGTTAAACCTGAATACTCTCGTCAATTATCGCTGGGAATTATCCCTTGGTGATACTCGTTTGTCGCGTGCTGAGTTTGAAGCATTGGCTTCACTCAATGAACCTTTGGTGCAATTGAATGGAAAATGGGTTCAATTAGACAACGAACAGGTTCAAGCTGCCCGAAAATTCTGGGACAAAGAGGGTCAAGGTGGCCAAATGGGCTTGATGCAAGCCGCGCAATACATCCTGGGAGGTCAAGCTGGTGCTGAAGGCTTACCCATCGATGGGGTTGACGCGGAGGGATGGGTTCAGGAATGGTTGGATGGCCTGGAAGGTCACGAAAAGATGATCATCCTGCCCCAGCCACAAACATTAATTGGGAAACTACGTCCTTATCAAACTTATGGGTTTTCCTGGCTTTCCTTCTTCCAACGTTGGGGGCTGGGGGCGATCCTAGCGGACGATATGGGACTTGGAAAAACCGTTCAGGCGTTGGCTTTACTGGCTCATGAGAAAGAGAATAACAATGGCAAACTGCCCGGACCTGTATTATTGGTCTGCCCTACTTCCGTAGTAACGAACTGGCAAAGAGAAACTCAGCGTTTTGCCCCAGGGTTGCAAATTTACAAACATCAAGGACCAACCCGTTTACGTAACCATGAGTTACTCAGCAAAGCTCGAGAAACAGAATTGTTTATCACTAGTTATCCACTTGTCAGGCAGGATCTGGAAGAAATACAGTCTATTAAATGGCATGGGATCATCCTGGATGAAGCCCAAAACATTAAGAACCCGGCTGCCAAACAAACCCAGGCAGTTCGGGCGTTGAAAGCAAATTTCCGCTTTGCCCTCACGGGAACTCCGGTTGAAAATCGCCTGATGGAATTATGGTCGATCATGCAGTTCCTGAACCCCGGGTATCTGGGAACAAGGGAAAGTTTCCGTCGTGAATTCGCCATTCCGGTCGAACGCTTCCACGATCCGGAGATCACCAACCAACTAAAAGAGTTGGTATCTCCCTTTATCCTGCGCCGTGTAAAAACTGATCCGAACGTGATCGATGATTTACCAGAAAAAATTGAGGTGAAGGCTTACTGTAACCTCACTGAAGAACAAGCCAGCCTCTACCAGAACCACATTAATGAAGTGATGGATCGAATCCAGACTAGTGAAGGGATTGAACGCCATGGCTTGGTCTTATCGATGTTAACCAAGCTCAAGCAAATTTGTAACCATCCTATTCAATATCTGGAAAAAATCAATGGATATGTTCCACCAGCCAAAGAAATGCATAATCGCTCCGGAAAACTCAAACGACTGGTCGAAATGTTGGAAGAAATTGTTGCT
>CAYSFA010000124.1:0-10126 GCA_964430025.1 uncultured Anaerolineaceae bacterium
AGCTGTTCCCATGCAAAATTTTATAGTGTATTTCCCTTTGGGATTGGTTGTGAAGAAAGAATAGAAAGTGACAACACCATGAATAGTAGAAACGGGTATTTCTAATTGGTCTGCTAAGTAGGCTTGAGTTGCTTCTGAAACCCAACCAATTTTGCTTTGTACTTCCCCAAGCACAACCATAGCTGCTCCAGGTCTGTCCTTATTCTCGAGGATAATATCATCGATGATTTTCCGTTGTTCAGGAATTAGCAAAGGGTCATTTGCAGGGATGTTTTTTAAGTATTTTGCCATGAATTGCTCCAAAAATTTTTTTAGGATTTTTTCTTTTAAAAATTTTCCTTTATTAAGTTTACTGGAAGTGGTGCTTTATCTACATTGTCGAAAGTCACAATCCCAGTAGAAAAAAAGCTTGATTTGTTATAAATTTCACTAATAAATTAGAAAAAATTTTATCATTTTTTCTTAGTTCTTAACTTTGATTGACATTTTTAATGGCGAATGATCTTCCTCCTTTAAATTGCAATGCTAGTTTTATTTCGTCAATTGTTGGTTCCATGATTTCAAAATAAGTTGAACCGATGAAATCCTCCAATTGGTGGACATCACCGTTTTGGATTAATTGATGACTTTGAATTCCAGAAAATTTTTGACGTGCCTGTGAGGGTGTTAAATGTCTAGATATTTCTAGTGAGAGGAAAGGGATTTCTGAAGGCACGAAACCTAAAATTTCCAGTAATCCATTTGCTTTTCGGTTAATGTGAGCAGGGATGAATAATCCATTCAATTTCTCTACTTCTTCATAAGCTTCTTGTAAGGTGAGAGAAGTGGAGGTGATTAATAAACGATCTTCCTTTCTTAGGAAATCTCCATTTTGATCAACGACCAGTTGATCACCGAAATAATCAGGAATATTTTTAATATTTGGAAGTTTTTCATCAACGATTCTTTGGAATTGTTGAATTTGTGCAAGCGTATCGAAAAGACACAGTACATGTACTTCTTCTTTGGTTTGTAATTCCATACCAGGAAGAACGCTTATATTAAAATTTTCAGCGGCTTTTTGCACTGCTTCAATATTCGAAGAGGAATTGTGGTCGGTTATGGCGATTAAATTGATCCCCATCTCTTTTGCTTTGTAGATTATTAATGGTGGTTGCATTTCCAGTTCTGCACAAGGCGACAGAACTGTATGTACATGAAGATCAGATCGAAAAGTTTTCAAGTTTTCCTATTTTTCTGATCTAACTTCTAATTCCCAAAGCTTCCCGACAACAAAAAAGGAATTCTCCATTGTTCGCAGCAAATTAATACCTTCATCATTTGCTTTTTGAATTGTATTTGGATCCGGTGATCCACCTTCTGTAATAATAATCGCGGAAAGATCGAGTAAGGCAGCCACGGCGATGATATTATTGTGTGCCTGTAAAGTTACCCAAACTGCCTGATTGGGAGCACCAGCCATTACGCAACTTAACAAATCAGATGTGTAACCATTGCTTACTAAAATTTGATCAAAATCTTTATCTTCTGTTAGGACTTCAAGGTTAAGAGTTTCAATAATATTAGCTAATGTAGTCATTATTTAAGTCTCCGTTTCATAATTTTTATCTTTATCATTTTCAAGATATAAACGTATTTTTAACCGGGTGCCTTTTCCCCATACTGACTCCAATTTCATTTGGTCCACACAACGTGATATGTTCACCAATCCCATTCCAGCACCAAACCCCATTTCGCGAACATCGTCAGAGGCAGTGGAGTAACCAGGTTTCAAGGCTAACTCAATATCTTTAATCCCGGGGCCATAATCATAGGCATCTATAGAAATTTGATGAGGTTCGATTTCCACCCTTAAAACACCACCTTCGGTTGTATGGATAATCAGGTTCATCTCGGCTTCATAAATAGCGATACCACACCTTCGTGCGATTTGTTTGGAGGCCCCTAAACGAAGCAAAGCGCGTTTTATGTGAGATGAAGCTTGCCCCCCATTCTCAAAATCACCTTGTTGGATCTGATATCTAAGAATAAGACTTGTTCGGTCAGACTCGATATCTTCAAATAGGTGGCTGGCTCGATACTTACGAATCTCTTCTTCCTGATAATCAGTTTCAAGAGCTCGTAGAAGTCCTCGGTTGATGTCCCCTTTCGTAATCATACCCACTAATTTTTGATCTTTATCAACGACCGGTAAGCGGCCAAAATTTGTGGTGACAAATTTTTTGGATGCTTCAATGATGGGGTCGGTTGGAAGAATTGTGACCAGGTTCATGGTCATGTATTTATCAATTTTCGAGTCCAAATCTTTTTCGATAAGGCATCGAATTAAATCTTCCATTGAAATTAGTCCAATAAGGTCATTATTCGTGGAAACAATTGGCGCACCAGAGATCCTCTTTTGTCTGAAAACTTCAAGTACTTCCCGCATTGTTGTATTTGGCGAGAAACAAACGAGATTACTGGCCATCACTTCTTTAATTTTTATTTCATAGGCGAGTTCTTCAACACGCGTAATATTCTCAGCCTCTTGATCAGTGATTATTCGTTTCCGTATAGGAGAATTTGATTCCATAGTTCTTATAATTATTCACAACTACAGTCTGGATGGTCAGAAACCGATTTTTCGAGGCTGGTTAAACCTGCCTTATAAAGCCGACCACAAATTTCAAACATTCCAAAAGGCGAGGTAATGAGAGGAATATCTTCATTATTTGCTAACGCTATTGTTGTTTCCGGGGGTTGTTTGCCACGAACCAAGACCACTGCGGCAACATCTGCCATTTGCGCAGTACGAATTACTTGAGGATTGCATAATCCTGTTAGAAGAACTGCTCCAGGTTCAATGGATGCTAACACATCACTCATCAGATCCGCTCCACAACACCCTAATATTACCTCTTCTTGATCAAAGGATTTCGTTAAAACTGTTCCTTCAACTATGTCGACCAATTCACCTAAATTCATTTTCACCTACGATAAACATATATTGTATTTTAATTATTGTACTCCAGTTTGTAGTTTGTGAAAATTTTCATAAATAATAATAATTTTAAATTAGATCCTGAGAATTTGTGATGAAAGTCAGGAGAAAGGAGAAATTTGTGCGTAAAAATCATTTGAAATGATTTGGTATATGATATTATTTGGAATTGACAATAGATTGAGGTAGAAAATGGCAAAGATTATTTCATCTGTAAAAGGTACAAGAGATTTTTATCCTGAGGATATGGCGGTACGAAAATGGATCTATCAAAAGATGCTGGAAGTATCTACTTTATTCGGTTATGTTGAGTATGATGGTCCGTTCTTAGAGCGAATTGATTTGTATGCAGCCAAATCTGGTGAGGAACTGGTGAAAGAACAGGCCTTTGTCTTTCCAGATCGTGGGGGTGATCTGATAACGCTCCGACCCGAATTAACACCCTCATTAGCCAGGATGATTGCCCAGAGACAAAAACAACTCGTGTTTCCACAAAGATGGTGGTCTTTCGGTCCTTTTTGGCGTTATGAAAGACCACAAAAAGGGCGGACCCGTGAATTTTTCCAATGGAATATAGACATGTTAGGATCAGATTCGCCTGAAAGTGATGCAGAACTCATCGCGATCTGTGCTACCTTTTTTCAGAACGTGGGATTGAAACCAGAACAGGTGAAGATATTTATCAATAGTCGACAGCTTATGGATTCCGTTTTACGGAATCTAGGTATTGATTCTTCATTAAAGGGAAGTGTATTTCGATTGATCGACAGAAAAGAAAAACTTTCCAATAATGAATGGGATGAATTTGCATTATCTATGGGATTGAGTAAGGAACAATTGGAAAGCTTGAAAATTGCCTTAGCTGATAAGGAGCTTTGGAAAGAATCAGATGAGCTAAAAACAGTTTTCCTCCAATTAGACAAATTGGGATTGTCGGATTATATATCATTTGATCCCCAAATCATTCGTGGATTAGATTATTACACCGGAGTCGTTTTTGAAGCACGCGATATAGATAAGGAAGGTCGTGCTATCCTCGGTGGAGGACATTACGGTAATTTAGTTGGTGATGTAGGGGGAGAGCTTCTTCCCGGAGTGGGGTTCGCCATGGGTGACGTCATGTTGCGTTTAGTTTTGGAAAAATACCAATGTCTTCCTGAATTTCCTGGCACATCAGCCCAGGTGCTTATCACTGTTTTTGATGAGAGCTTATATTATGATTCATTGGAAGTTGCTAATCTTATCCGAAAAGCAAATATCCCGGCCATTTTCATGAATGAACCAATGAAATTGCAGAAACAATTCAAATACGCAGATCGGATTGGGGTCCCGATCGTCCTCGTATTAGGTCCGGAAGAAAAAGAAAAGAATTGTATAACAGTCAAGGATCTGAAATCAAGAACCCAGACGAATATCGAAATGAAGGATCTAGTTTCATTCCTGAGAAAGAATCTTGCGAAAGAATGAGCGATGTGATAAAATTTCGAACGCTATGGTGCCTGTAGCTCAATGGCAGAGCGCTTCACTGTGGATGAAGAGGTTGAGGGTTCGAAACCGTCCAGGCACCCCAAAGAAATTTCATGAATTACTCATGAAATTTTTTATTTAATTGGCAAAGTAAAGTAGAATTCCGAACCTTCTCCGGGCACACTTCTCAATAAGCCGATCTTTCCCCCATGATTATCAATAATTGCTTTGGATAATACCAGCCCCAACCCTGAACTGGCCGAGCGTGATTTATCATTCTCTTTTAATTGAGTGAAAGAGCGGAAAAGTAATTTTTGATCCTCTTGGCTAATTCCTCGCCCCGTATCTTTGATGAGGAAAATTAAATCAGATGAAGAAAGAGTTTTTGGTTTCTTCTTGATTGAAAGTGTAATTTTCCCAATTTCAGTGTTTTTAATCGCGTTCGAAATCATATTTATAATGACTTGATAAATTCGAGCTTTATCGCAAATGAAATCAGGTAGATTATTTTCCATATTTATTTTAAACTCAAGGACTTTATCTTTAATCATCTCTTCGACATCTTTTTTCAACTGAGAAATCAATGTTTCAAGATCCACCTTTGATTTGTCCATTTGAATAATTCCGGCCTCAATTTGTGCATAATCCAAAATATCATTGATCATTTTCAATAATGACTGTCCTGAAGAATGTATTAATGCCAAGTCTTGCTTTTGTGTTTCGTTTACTGGGCCATCTATCCCAGTCTGGATGACTTTGGAAAACCCAATAATCGAATTTAAAGGCGTTCTAAATTCATGACTAATATTCGAAATGAATTTTTCATTCAATTTAGTAGCTTCATCTAATTTTCGTTGAAGTTGCAGGTTTTTTTGAAATAAATAAAAGTTGTTTAGAAGCATGGCGATCTGATCAGTAAGAATTTGATGGTAAAAACCTAACTGGTCATTTATGGTTAACTTTTTATCATAAATGAATAAAGAAACCCCTTCAATATTCCCTTTAATGATGATTGGGGAAATTATTTTTGTAGTTGTGATCGAAGCAGTATTGAAATTGGGGCTAGATTGTGACGCAACAAAGCATTTTTGCTTTCCGTCATTAATAACTTCAAGAATTAAGCTTGACACTTGTAAAACTTCTGGGTCAATTTCTATTGAATTGTCAATATTATCCAAGTAGATAATTGTCGATTTTGTGTAAAGTTCTTTGGTTAAGAAATTTTCGATGTTGTTAAGTAGAAAAGAAATATCAACAATTTTATTCTTTTCGAAATCTAATTTTCCTAAAGTATTAATAATGTGATGGAATCGTTCACCTTCCATCCATTTTCTTCGAATATGAAGCTCGTTTTGATTGGTGTATAACCTTTCCCCAATTATTTCTGAAAATATTTTTAAGAAATTGATCTCTTCATTCTTCCAGATATGATGTTGGTTCACATCCTCTAACACTAACAATGCTTCATTTTCATAATCAGAAAAAATCAGGAAGATCAACGCCGATTGAGTTTTACGATGTTCAAACCATTTGCTGGTAGGATCGTCCAATCGTTCAAAATCAATTTTCAAGAAGCCAGTTTTTTCAAATTTTGGAATGTATTCCTTTGAAAAATCAGGAGGAAGTGACTGGTTCAAATATGAAGTATCTAAATGGGGATTATTCGTCCATTGTTGAGAAATTACCCATTTTTGTTCAGTTTTTTCTCCTTCTGATTTAGCTAAAAATATCCTCTGCACATTTGTGATTTTTCCGAGCACTTCAAATGTCTTGGAGATATTTGAAATTTCTTCAATCGCTATTGATCTGATAGCCTGGATTATTAGGTTTTGGTATTTTTCTCTTGTTCCAATGGCTTCCAAGGCGTTTTGCATTTCATTGAAGATCCTCGCATTCTCTAATGAGTACCCCATGATTGTGGATATTTTGTGGAGAACCTCAGAGTCTTTTTTAGAGAATTCTTTTTTCTCTTCAGAAAAAACTAGTAAAGCTCCATAAGTTCTATTACCAAATTGAATGGTTGATTCAATACATGAAACCGGGTGATTATTTAATAATGTCTCACTAGTTATTGAAGATCCATCGTATGTGGAGATCTCAATTGCAGGTTCTTTTTTAAGGATGCGCCTAAGAACCGATTGATATTCATCACCTTCATAAAAATAAAAAATATCTTCATTATTTTTTAGTATTGGAATTTCTATTTTGTCTTTCTCCTGGTTTACTGAGGAGATTAATATGTTTTCCAATGGAAAAATTTTATTTAGTACTTGAAAGCAGAGCTTGAATAGCTCTATAGATTCGATAATATGGTTTGCTTCAGTTGAGAATTCATCAACTAACTTCTGAATAGAAGTTGGATCTGGGTTCTTCCAAATCTCCTGTAATGAACTCTTATTTTCAAATTCAGAGGTTAATTCTGCTATTGGTAAATTTTCAATATCTACTATGTTTTGGTCAGTCCCAATATCCAATTTCTCTTGATTTACAGGTGGGTTATTGGAATAATCCTGCTTGGAATCTACGTTAATCACCTGAATATAACCAAAATAGGTAGGTGGATTATTATTTTCTTCTAATAATTTGGTTAAATTTAGCTTACAGGATATTTTTTTGTTATCTAGTGATACAAAAATAACATCGTCTTCGAGAGGAATTTCATACTTAGAAAATTTTTTGTAAATTTTTTCCCCGGAAGAAGGACAAATAGAAAAAGTGAAGAGTGACTGATTGATAAATTTGTCAGGTTGAATTCCTAAACATTGATTTACTTCATGGGAAACGTATAAATAATTACCAAGACAATCCGTAATGAATTCCCAGGTCGGCAGGTGCTCATGGGAAATCATCTCATTTTCTTTCGATTTTGTCGAAAAAAATCTTCTACCAGACCCCATGTTCTTGTCTTCAATTTTTTCCATTTGACTCAAAAGAATTGCTATAACTCCCAAACAGAATTTCCCGAAAGAACCTGTCGGATTTGATCTGGAAATTTTTCCAAATTAATTGGTTTTCCCAAAAAACCATTGAAACCGGCAGCTTTGGCTTTTTCCATTTGTATGGGATCAGCTTCGGCGGTAACAGCAATAACTGGAATATTCTTTAATAAATCCGATTTTTGGATTTTCTTAAGAGCGCTATATCCATCTTCATAAGGAAGGCGAATATCCATTAATATCAGGTCTAATTTTGGTAATGTATTTGCAAATTCCACAACTTCATATCCTGATGTTTTCCATTCACAATGAATTCCCAAATAGCCTAGCATTCTAGCTAAGAGAACGAAATTAGAAACATTATCCTCAACAACCAAAACGGTCAAACCACTCAATGGAATGGATGAAATTTCTTGATTGGAATTATTATTAGAAATATCCGGGATTGTCTTTTCGTTCATGGCAGTTTATTTAGTTAGGAAAAATCTATCTTCCATTAAATGATGAGTTAAGAAGAGTTAACTTTATTTTAGCATGATGGAAAAATGATAATTGAAAAAAAGGGATAGGAGTTTGCAGAGAATTGAAGGAGCGGGCAACGGGAATCGAACCCGTGATTAAGGCTTGGGAAGCATTCGTTTTACCGCTAAACTATGCCCGCTTGTTCACGACGTAGAAAGATTATATTATTGGGATCATAGGCTGTCAAGAATTATATTTCAATCTGATTTTTGCGTATATAATACTGGATTTAAATTTATACTATCCAAAGATCAAAAAAGAATGTCAAGAATTTAGCAACAAGGTAAAATGGAATCATGAAATTTAAAAAGCTAGATTCAACTTTTACCATCAGGAAAATAAAACCTTTTTATGAGCGGGTGAATGAATTTCTCCATGGTGGTTTGGATGTATTTCGTTTAGCCGGCACAACTTTCGCGAAGGAAAGAGCGCCTGAAGCAGCTGCATCGATGGCGTATTTCACCTTCTTCTCATTATTTCCATTAGTCTTGGTTGTGATCTCCTTTGCGAGCTTTGTTCTTAAGTCTCCATTTGTCCAAGATTTGGTTTACCAATTTATTATTGATTCTATCCCAGTAGTTCCAGAATTAATCATTTCGAATATTGAAAACGTGTTGGCTAAACGTGGAGCGGTTGGTTGGATAGCCATTATTGGCTTAGTCTGGTCAGCATCTTCCATGTTTAATATTTTTGCACTGAATGTGGATCGTGCCTGGTCAGATACTAAATCTCATAATTTTCTCGAACGAAGACTCATTGGATTGATCATTATTATTGGTCTATCAATCTTAATATTGTTGTTATGGGCATTTCGGTCGTTAATGAATGTCGAACTAATAAAACAACTTTTGGAGTATTTCCAGGTTCCCATCTTAAATACCACTTTGTATGCAATTATTGCTTACCTTGTTCCTAGAGCTTTTCGATTCATTATTTTCTTAGTGATGTATCAATGGATTCCCAAGGCAGTAGTTAAACCATATCAGGCTTTTTGGGGAGCAGCTTTTACTTTATTGTTCACAGAATTGATCACCGTTATTATGAATTGGTACACATCAAGCCAGTGGATACGCTACGAGTTAATTTATGGTTCTTTGGGTAGAATTATCGCCTTAATGCTTTGGATATACTTTTCCAGTTATGTCATATTCTTTGGTGCACACATTAGTGCTGCTGTAGGTACCATTTCAAAGAAACGGACCGAAAACTCCGCTAAATGATGATCCTTACGGTTTTGATTTTTAGGATCATCTTTCCAGTTTGGGCAAAATAATTATTGTTGGAATGATTACAATGAGAAGAATCCCAATAGTAATTGCAATCATTCCGACCGTTAAATCTTCATTGCTAAAATTGAGGATAACCAGGTCATTGGTGGTAATGCCTAACTTTGGAATATTTGCTTTATGGTTTTGATCAAATCCAAAGTGTGTCTCAACGGTTCCCCCATTAATATCAAATCTCCAAATTTCTGAAGCATCTTTATCCAAAGATACATACAATTGGTTATCCTGAGGGGAAATGAGAATGGATGTTACCCGATCATTATCTGGATAATATTTCTTCAGTACATCGAAACCACTGTCCACTGAAAAGCTTTCATCTAAAGTGTCAATCGTGTCCATTAGGTCAGTTTGGTTAATTGCATTTTCTTGTACTTGATTGGGTTTGAGTTCTCCATAAGGATGGAAGTAAGTGACAGCATAATAAGGTAGGTCATTATGAATAATTTCAATTGAATTATTATTTTTGTGGAGAATGGATATATTTCCAAATTTATCCGCAATCAAAATGTTGGAATCGGGCACCAAAAAAGTGTTGGGGTCTATATTCTCTATTTCCAACCCAAAGATGTCGCTTGAATTAAAAAGTAATGAGTGAAATTGTATTTCAAACTCCTCCGGAGTCAGATTTCTTTGGATATTTGTATTTGGATGATCCTGGATGAAAATAAAAATACCATTTCTGGTATAAGCACCAAAGGTGAAAAATTGGTTGTCTACATATTTGTCGAAGTAAATGATATTTTGAGTATTCTGTTTTTTGAACCGAAATCGTAATTCAACATTTCCGGATCCTGCATTGGCACCATAAAACACATCATTGGTGAAAACCACAAAACTCAGATCATTTGTCCCTTGATTGATTTGGGCTTGTGTTTTTTCGTTTGTTATTAGTAATAGCAATAATAAACTAAAAAGAATAGTGGAGAATTTCTTTA
>CAYSFA010000125.1:0-10079 GCA_964430025.1 uncultured Anaerolineaceae bacterium
CTGTCGTTGAAAAAACTCTTCAGGGGAAACGCTTTGTTCCAAATGATTCAATATATGAAGATGGGGAAATCATCCGAATCATCACCGGCCCTAATATGAGTGGAAAAAGTACATTTTTACGTCAAGTAGCATTAATCGTATTGATGGCTCAAATAGGCAGCTTTGTCCCCGCATCCAAAGCCACAATAGGGATAACAGATAGAATTTTCACAAGAATTGGTGCGCAGGATGAGATTCACGCAGGACAATCAACATTCATGGTAGAAATGATTGAAACAGCTAACATTTTAAATCATGCGACAGCAAAAAGTCTGCTGATTTTGGATGAAATTGGAAGAGGAACATCGACTTATGATGGTTTGTCGATTGCATGGGCTGTCATTGAATACATTCACAATCATCCAAATCTTAGAGCAAGAACATTATTTGCAACCCATTATCATGAATTAACCCAACTAAGCGATTTATTACCGGGTATTCGCAATTACAATGTGGCTGTTTCAGAGTCTGATAATAATGTTGTCTTTCTACATAAAATAATCCCCGGAGGAGCAGATCGTTCCTACGGGATTCACGTGGGTCAATTAGCTGGATTACCCAGACCAGTTATTCAAAGATCAGCGGAAATTCTACGCCAATTAGAGATTAGTTCCGGTAAAGCAATCACTATTCAACCTGATTTACCTCAACAATTGATGTTATTTCCAGAAAACAATCCAATCCTGGGGGCGTTAAAAGAATTGGATATTAACTCCATCTCCCCCATAGAAGCACTCAACAAGTTGTATGAATGGAAAAAGAAATTTACTGAGTAATGCTGGAAAACTTCCTGCGGTAATAATGATTAAAAACCGTAAGCCCATTCAAACCTGTTTTTGTTGAGGTTATTCGCTCAAGAATCGGCTTCACTACTTCAACATAATCAACCTGATTTAATTCAGAAATGAGAACGAGTGCCTGACAGGCATATGCAATAATGTTTTTGGGTTCAATCCGATCGAAATCTTCAAAAAACCATCCACAAGAGGTAAACATTCGTTGTCTTTCAAATTGTGCTTTCAACAAGCGTGATAAATTTTCAGAAAAATCATCCCCATTATCTGGTATGTTTTGTTGGATAAAGGCTTGTTCTGAGATTCTACCTAAGACAACATCAATATATTTGTTTCTTAATTCCCAGGGATCTATTGTGGTTGAAGAAAGGTAGCTAAGGTATTCATCATTGACAATCTCAGCTACCAAATCTACAAATTCCCGTAAAGATTTCTTCCAGGAGCTATTTTGAGTGCAATCACAACCCGTCGACCATCGATCGACACCATGGTGGCAACTCCAGGACGTATTGGAATGGATTTTTATTTCAGAAGTAACAGAATTTTCCTTGAGCCATAAAGCAGGGTAGATAAATCGAATATTATTATGTTTCAACGACCCATTCATAAGATGTGCTAAAAATTTATCTCTGAAAGGCTGGTGGTGTCCATATAATTCCCCGTCGGATGCTAACAACAAAAATTTTGATTTTTTATCCGAAGCACCATTCAAAAGAGGAGAAACAAAATTATTGGCAAAAACATCTGCATTGATAGTCGATAACGGATCAAAGCTTATTTGTGTACTTAACTCCCGATGATAAAAGAAAATATTCATTTTCTTTCCATTTTTCAATGTCACGTAATATGGCTGGGTAACATCCAGATGATCTGATTTCGCCTGCCAAGGTGCTAAAATGGTAAATTTGATACCATTATCAGCCATGATTTCAAGGGTCTCCATATCAACACCTGTTTCTGGAAGCCACATGCCTGTTGGTTCGTGATTAAACCTATGGATAAAATCTTGAATTCCCCAATAAACTTGGGTGATTTTATCCTCCTTATTCGCCAGAGGAAGGATGGTGTGATGGTAAGGCTGAGCAAGAGCATTCCCTACCCCATATTTTTTATAATTATTTTGATCTTGAGATACAATTTCCTGAAGTATGTGTGGATAAGCTGATTCCATCCAATCCAACAAAGTCGGCCCGAAATTGAAACTCATTCTTTCGTAATTTCCTAACTCTGCATTGGGTTGGTAACATTGCGAGAGAATCAACTCATTCCAGTTCTTATAAGGAAATGCTCCATTTTCTTCAGGAATTTCTCCAGAAATAGGATCTTCTCTGGTTGGTTGGTAAAAGTGGCCATGTACACAAAATCCTAATTCACTCATTTTCCATTCCTCGAAGTTAGTTTGCAATAAAATCCAACGATTGCGAGAATCTTTTAGGTAAAATTCCAAATTTTCTGGGCAAAACATCAATAGACGTCGTACGATCCTCAGCCAACGAATCCAACCAGAATAAGGAAACCGGGAATTTTGGCATGATCTGATCAATATAAACGACAAGCATTCGTAAATAAGCTGGTTGAATATTGACGAGATAACGCTTGATATTCATTTTATTCATAATAATTTGTAAAATTTCCCGAAAAGACAAAATCTCCCCCCCACCAATCTCAATCATTTGGTTAACAAAATTTGAATCTTCTATACAAAGACTTAGGCATCCAACAAGATCCAAAATGTGCAATGGTTGTAATCCGGTCTCACCATTTCCTGGAACGAAGAAAATCCCTGGAGAGATTTTTAATAATTTTGAAAACGCCTCAACGAATTGGTCACCTTTTCCAAAAATGTGAGAAGTGCGAATAATGGTGTAAGGAACGCCGCTGTGGATAATTTCTTTCTCAGATATTGCTTTTGCTTTAAGGACTGGATAAGCAGAATTTTGATCGGCTCCAAGGTGACTTAAATATATGAATTGTGAAATTTTGCTTTTTTTTGCTGCTTGTAAAAAGGTGTTCGTGCCAAAAACATCAATTTGAGATAAATTTGCCCTGGAAGATTGACGCTCAGATCCTGCTAAATGGAAAACTATATCTATCCCCTTCAAGGCTGCTCTTAATCCTCTTTCATCATTCAAGCTGCACACAACAGCTTCAACTGGAATTCCTTTGGGAAGATCAGGGTTCTTTTGTGAAGGTTTTAATAACGTTCGAACATGATAGCCACTGTTTATGAGCGTTTCAACCAGATTTCGCCCTATAAACCCAGTTCCACCTGTTACTAAAATCATAGGATCAAATTATATCAGAGGATTCTATCCATTCCGGATAAATTTTGTGTACATTACATAAACAAAAAAAATTGGCATAAGACTTGCTACAAATCATTCAACCAGAATTATCGAGGGTTTTATGAATAATCATGAAAAAAAAGAAATAATTAATCAGTTTGGTGTTCATTATTATCAAGACACTTATCATTATCGAAATGAAGATCTTAAGTTTTGGTTACCTATCCTTCAAAATTTAAAAACAGGTTGGCTTGTTCTTAAATCTGAAAAAGGTCGTGCCATCCCTGAAGATTTCATTAGGTCATTAATTAATAACGGAATTACTCCGATAATCGAATTCAATTTGCCGATTCGATCAAAGATTGGCACCCGTGATCTGAAATTATTAATGGAAATGTATGCCAAATGGGGTGTGAAGTATGTAATTTTTTATGATCGACCCAATCAGAAAGAATCCTGGACGGAAAATTACTGGACACAAAGTGACTTAATTGATCGGTTTTTGGATCTATATATCCCACTTGCAAAGTTCGCGATCAATGAAGGCATGTTACCAGTTTTCCCCCCGTTGGAACCCGGAGGAAATTATTGGGATACAGCTTTCTTACGAAACTGCATAAAGAGTCTTCTTCGCCGCGAACAATCCTTAATTCTTGATAATTTAGTTTTGTCCGCTTATGGGTATACATTCTCGCATAGTTTAAATTGGGGGATTGGTGGTCCGGAAAGTTGGCCAATGACAAAACCTTACATTACGCCTAATGGATCTCAAGACCAAAAAGGTTTCAGAATCTATGATTGGTATCAAACAATCGCATCCGCACTATTACAACGCGAAGTATCCATCATTATGCTTGGTGCTGGAATAAATTCACGATCAGTGTCTCCTGAAGAATCACAAGCAAACAGGAAGAAAGATTGGTTCAACCAGAAAATTCTCTCCATGGTTTTACATAACCAACAAAGTATTTCTCTGGAAGAAAATGTAGTCATAGAACCTATTCCTGCTTCGGTCCTTTCATGTAATTTTTGGATATTAGCAGCCGATCAAGACCAAAACGAAGAAAATGCAGCCTGGTTTAAAGATAGAAATATTCAAAACCCTTATGTTTCTGAAATGATTGAGTCATTTCGACAGGAACAAAAATCTCTCCCCTTGAAAAACCAAAAGGAAAGTAAATCAAGACGCGCTGATCCAAAACAATGTTTGATTAAACATTATGTTTTGCTTCCGAATTATGAACATGAAATTTCAGATTGGGAATACAAGCAAATTGCCCCACTCCTGGTTAAGTCCAAGGCAACCGTTGGTTATTCCCTCGAAGAAGCAACTTTGTCTCACAAAGTCACTCTTTTGGATGGAAAAAATTTGTACCCAGATCAAGCGCTCCATGATTTGAGGAAGTTTGGATGTGTGATTGAATACATTGGAGAAAATGGCACAACAATTGCAACATAGTTGGTCAAGAGGTGAAGCATGAATGAATTATTTTCCAAACCTGTCGTTAGAAATACTGAATTCTCAGTCATGAAACCTGTTTTGAAGGTTGTCGGTATGGGTGGTGGTGGTTCAAATGCAATCAATCGAATGATTGAATTAGGGCTTAAAGGTGTAGATTTCATTGCTGTAAACACCGATGCCCAGGCTTTAAAATCCAGTCTTGCACCCACAAAAATCCAAATTGGTCCACTGATCACCAGAGGGTTAGGCGCTGGTGGAAATCCACAAACTGGCTATGAGGCCGCCAAAGAAAGCATTGAAGATTTATCTGATGCCTTGCAAGGGGCAGATATGGTTTTTCTTACCGCTGGAATGGGTGGTGGAACAGGAACAGGGTCAATTGCCATCGCTGCGCAAGCCGCCAGAAATGTTGGTGCTGTTACCGTAGCGATTGTAACCACTCCATTCAGCTTCGAAATGGGAAGACGACAAAGAAACGCACAGGAAGGTTTATCAAGACTTCGCCAACATGTTGATACTTTGATTACCATCCCAAATGACCGATTGTTAAAAATTGCCCCCAAGAATTTACCACTGGATATGGCATTTCGCCTCGCTGATGATGTTCTACGCCAGGGTATCCAAGGTATTTCTGAATTGATCAATCAAACAGGTTATATCAACGTCGATTTCTCGCATATCCGGAATCTGATGAAAGCTGGTGGTGGATCTTTGTTATCTATCGGCATTGGTAAAGGAAAAGACAAAGCAAAACAAGCCATTCATAATGCTCTAAATCATCCTCTTTTGGAAGCTGTAAATGTGCAAAATGCAAGTGGAATCATCGCCAATTTCACTGCCGGAGAAGATCTCTCTTTTATTGAAGTGACAGAAGCATTAACTCAATTAGGTCAACTGACTAATAGCAACGCGGATATCATTCCTGGTTTAATTATCGATCCAAAATTGAATGATCGCTGTGAAGTGATCCTGGTTATCACTGGCTTAGGGGCTACTCCACTGGAAACAAACATTTCATCGCAACCCTCCAAAATAGAAACAAAAGTACCGGTAGCTGCGGTAAAACCACCAAAACAAATTGCACAACCTCAATATCGGGAACCCGCTGAAGCATTGGTCTCGGATGAGAACCTGGATATACCGGCATTCTTACGGAAAAGACGATTCCAATAAAAGGTGAAAAGTTGAACGAGATCTATCAAAAAGTGTATAAAAAATACCCTGAAGTCTCAGGAAAGAAACCAACTCGTCATAATCAACCTGATGGACAAATATTGTTAATTTTCAAAGGTGAAGGGTCTGGACCTAACGGTGTAAAAATCCCAAGGACAGTGCGTGTGTTGGTTGATGAGAATGGCAAAATAAAAAAAATGAGCTCATCTAAGTGACAGGAGAAACGATGAAAGAATTATTCTTAACCACAGAAATTCGTTTTTGGGATAGCTTCATCCCGATGATGAAACAATCAAAAATAATTCAATTTTTTATCAAATTCATTTATCCTTTTGTCGAAGGGTTAAAAATTGACCAGGTCGTAAAAACCATTTCAATCACTTGCATCAGTGGATTTGTTTTAGGTTGGCTGGCTTTTTACACATATTATTTAACAAGATAAACAATATCTATTGAAAAATTAAATCTCCCCAAAGTTCAGGGGAGATTTTTTATTCCTACACACCATCCATGCTAAAATAATTTAGTGGTTAACCAATCGAAATGAAAAATGCAAAAGATATTTAGAATTCTCCTCATTATCTTCTTGTTTGTCGTTTGTCTACTCATCGGGGCAAATTTGGCGAATATTACCTTGCCAGAGACGACACAAACTACCAATGCCCAATTGACAGATGAATCACAGAATCAAATATTGGTTTTTGTTGTAGATGATTTTGAAAATCGTAAACCTCAACTTCAATCTTTATGGTCGGTTTTCCTTTATTGGCATGACTCGTCCGGAATTATGTTCATGCCACTATCGGATCAGCTCGATCCAAATTTTGATGAATATAAGAAATCCTTTCTTCTTACCCCGGAAAGAACTTTAAATGACAGAAGTATGAGATTTTTTAACACAAAATTTAAGACCAAATGGAATTCCTATGTCGTCATGGATAAAATGTCTTTACAACTTTTAATTTCATGGTCGACAGGTGGATCAATCCTTGAATTACCGGAGTTCAGGCAGGAAACAATTTCTACGATCCAAAACCTTTGTGCCATTATTCCAGGCAACTTTCCTTCGATAGAAAGTTTTGACTGGGCTTCAATCCAACCTTCACATTTCGTTTCAAATCTCTCTTTTGAGCAAATGAAAACCAATTGGGACAATCTCAGGAACTCGGAGTTTTTTCTCTGTGAGATCATACAAGAATAAAAGTTGAAATGTTTAAAAAATTATTTCACCATACCAACATGATATAATCAAACCTGTAATATTATTTTTTGAGATATGTGGAGAGAAAATTGAATAAAGATTATCAACAAATTTTAATTGAGGATAACCTCGTAGTAACGATGGATTATGAATTGCGGATCGATGGTGAAGTCGCTGATACGTCAGAAGATGGTGATCCAATTGTCTTCCTTCAAGGTGCTGGCCAAATTATCTCTGGGTTAGAAAAAGCCATATATGGCCTAAAAGTAGGAGATAAAAAAGTAATTACTGTTCAACCGCAAGATGGTTATGGTGAAATTGACCCGGAATCTATCGTTGATGTTCCCAAAGATGAATTTCCTGCAGAATTCCCATTGGAAATCGGTGTGGAGATTACAGTCGATACAGATAGCGAAGACGATGATGTAGAAGAAGAGATGGAAGCAACCATCGTTGCTGTCAAAGATGATGCAGTAACACTTGATTTCAACCATCCTCTTGCTGGAAAAGTTTTAGAGTTTTCAATAGAAATTCTCGAGGTAAGGGAAGCAACTCCTGAAGAAATCGAACATGGTCACGCCCACGGGGATGAATCCGAGTTCTATTTTGAAGATGAAGACTTCGAAGATTTTGAAGACGAAGACGACGAAGACGACGAATCCAACAATCATCACTAAAAACTAAACCCTCTTCGGAGGGTTTTTTATTCAAAATACAAAAATCCTGTAGGGAAGCCATTGAGAACCTTTAGGACTACAGGCCAACCTTAATGATTCCTTCCTGAAAGGTTGCATTAATCCTTATCGAACAATCACATTTTTCATAAGGAATTCAATCAACTACGGATAGATCATCATTTATAATTTCTTTATCCGATTTGGTATCCTTAGTTGGTAAGTGACAGATTTATGAAAAATCTTAGAAGACCTCTACCTTTGAAAATTATTCTCTCAATGATATTAATGATTTTTCTATTAACAACAGGTTGCTCTGTTCCCTCCAATTTGCAAAATACACCAACCACCTCAAGTAACGAACCTGAACCAACACAATCATCACCAGACCAACTGCCGCCAACAACATCTGAACCGGTAGAAATTGAATCGACTACTGTACCAACACCAATAAATCAGGAAGAAATTTTGCCTGACTATCAAATTTCAGTAAAGTTTGATTACCTCACCCAAATGGCTGAAATTGATCAAAAAATCGAATATGTAAACAACTCACCTGTTGAGTTGAGTTCAATTTTACTTTCTGTCGATGTTATGCGATATCCTGATGTATTCTTTTTGGAAAAAATGACTATTAATTCAGAAACGGAAATTACACCAATTGATAAAAAATATTTTTATGAAATCCCGCTTGAAGAACCACTCGCTTCTGGAGAATTATTTGAACTCCAAATCACATATGAATTGAAAATCCCTCAGTTAGTCCCACCAGCAGATGATAAAAAGCCTTCTATTTTTGGATATTCGGTTGTCCAAACTAATTTTGTAGATTGGTATCCCTTTATTCCTCCGATTAATGATGATGGCGAATGGTTGTTACATGATCCATGGTTTTATGGAGAATATCTCGTTTATGATCTTGGGAATTATTTTGTGGAAATTGAACTAATAAACACTTTACCGGATACCAGCATCGCTGCTTCCACAGTGCCTACGAAAATTGAAGAAAATTTTTACACCTTTGAATCCAAAAAAGCAAGGAACTTTGTTTTTTCTGTAAGTCCATCATTTGTTGTAGAATCTCAGGAAATTAATGGAATATCGGTCTCGACTTATACTTTTCCATATCATCAACAAGCTGGTTCACATATTCTTGCCGAAACTGTAAAAGCTGTCGAGTTGTATTCTGAATTGTTTTCTGCCTATCCTCGTGAGAATTTATCTATTGTTGAAGGTGATTTTTTTGATGGGATGGAATATGATGGATTATTCTTTCTTGGTAAAGGATATTTCAACCTATTCGATTACACCGTTCAAAATTATTTAACATTCATCGCTGTCCACGAAGCCGCTCATCAATGGTGGTACTCCTCCGTCGCAAATGACCAGGCAATTGAGCCATGGTTAGATGAAGCCTTCTGTACATACAGCGAAGTACTTTTTTATGAACATTACTACCCGGATCTAGTTAATTGGTGGTGGGAATATCGCATTAACTTTTATCAACCTGAAGGAATTATTAACAAACCAATTTATGACTACGCTGGATTTATTCCTTACCGAAATGCAACTTACCTTCAAGGAGCGAAGTTTCTTCAATCCTTAAGGGAAGATTTGGGTGACCAGGCTTTTTTTGAATTAATCCGAGAATATTTGACATCCCAACAAAATTTAATATCCTCTGAAGATTACTTTATGCAATTAATCGAACAATATAGTGGTAAAAATCCCTTTTCCAGTTATCCAGAGTTTTTTCAACCAAGAGAATAAACCAATTTTCAAAAATCCTAAACAAATTGATTTGTCTATTAACAATATTTTCTGTATACTAACTTTACAAAACAAGTTTTACGGGAGGTAAAATGGCAAAAATTTCAGATATTGAGGGTATTGGTCCTAAATATGCAGAATTACTTGGAAAAGAAGGCATTAAGACCGTAGAAGGCTTATTGAAAGCCGGGTCAAAATCAAAAGACAGAAAAAGAATTGCTGAATCACTGCAAATTTCTGAGAAATTGATTTTGGA
Organism: uncultured Anaerolineaceae bacterium; assembly: GCA_964430025.1. Lineage (GTDB taxonomy): Bacteria > Chloroflexota > Anaerolineae > Anaerolineales > Anaerolineaceae > UBA6170. The sequence goes on from CAYSFA010000125.1 coordinate 9,655, forward strand.
ATGGGTAAATCATGCAGATTTATTCCGAATAAAAGGAATTGGAGAAGAATATTCAGATTTGTTGGAAGAAGCAGGCGTCGATACTGTTCCGGAACTTGCACAAAGAAAACCGGAAAATCTGCTTTTGAAAATGACAGAAATAAATGCTGCAAAAGATCTGGTGCGTCGTTTACCTGTCTTATCCCAGGTTGAAGACTGGGTGAAACAAGCAAAAGAACTACCCAGATTAATAGAATATTAGGCAAAGTGACTAACCGTGTTCAAGTTCACGGTTAGTCTTTTTTTTTTATTATGAAGAAAACAAAATTATTTCCTTTGTTTTTGTCGATTGGTTTATTCTTAGGAATCATTAGTTCTTTTTTATATTTTCTATTTAAATTGCGGGAGAATAAAAAAGACTTATCGACTGCTTTTGTAAACAAATA
>CAYSFA010000126.1:0-6313 GCA_964430025.1 uncultured Anaerolineaceae bacterium
CTAACAACTCACTAACTTTTATGATTGACATTCCATTCCTGCAATGCTAATATTATTCTTTTCTTTAATTCCCCCAAATCAAATTAAATATTAGAGGTTTAACAACAAAATGATTTATTCTTACCTTGATATCCTCGATCGTGCTAAAACTGGTCCCCAGGTTAAGAAAGCGGATTGGGATCTTGACCATGTGGTCATTCCCACCAAAAGATTGGTAAGGAAATATGATATTCATTGGGATAAACAAACAGTAGTCCCAAATGATCCAGCCTTAGCTGACCGTGTTTTCGAAGCAGCTCTTGAATTAGCGGAGGAAACAGGTGTTTATTGTATCAATACCGAAAGGGTGATTAAATTTAGCCGGGATGAGTTGCTCCTGGGGCTAGAGTTGGCACCCAAATCTCTGGTTATGGGAGAGGGGAAGGACAGCTGCACCTTAGTGGCACGCCGGATCCTTGATTCCCGACCGCCAATCGTTTGGGCTGGAAATCCTGGTGTGCCAACGCCAGAGGAGCTTTTTCTCCCGATGGTGCAGTCCTGGATGCAGGAACCGATTGTCGATCTGGTAACTTGCGGCTCTGTCACAACTGTGGATGGCAGACCCGTGGAGACTGGCACTCCCAGCGAAGTTTTCGCGGTACGTAGAGAGTTACGTATGCTTCGTGAAGGCTTACGCCGGGTTGGCCGCCCCGGGTTGGGATTGCTCGCAGCCCAATCAGCCGTTTCCTCATTAGGGGACCTGGCAGTTGGTCATCCGGATTATCTTCGGCCCACCGATTCCCATCTGGTGGCTATGTTTAATGAATTAATCATCGACCTGGACAATATGAATCGGGCAGCCAATTCAGTGGAAGCAGGCATGCGGAATGCTTCCTTAGCCACAGTGATGGTAGGAGGTTTGGCTGGGGATGGACCAGGCGCAGCCATTGTACAGGCTGCCTCTTTCATGTTGGCTAACCTTGTTTGCCGCGCTCATTATCATCTCTTACATCCGATCCACATTCGCCATGTTGCTACTTCTACCCGCGGAGTGATGTGGATGCAGGGGGTGGTAGAACAGGCTTTTGCACGCAATGCTCCTTGTATCATTGTTTCAGACATCTATCCAAAATCTGGAGCTGGAACCAAGGAATTGTTGTATGAAGTAGCTGCCAATGCCATCGCAATCACCTTGAGTGGTGGGCATCTTGAAGGCGTTGGCTCTGCGGATGGAGCAGTGCCTAATTGTTCAGGATTGGAAGCACGCTGGATGGGCGAAGTTGGTCATGCGGTTGCGAAACAAGGGATGACACTTGAGGAAGGTGAAATTCTCATCCAATCCCTTTTATCCCGTTATGAAGATGTCTTTTCGCAACCAGGTGGCAATCCGGGCAAACGTTTTGACCAGGTATATCAAATGAGCACATTACGCCCAACACCTGAATGGGAAGAAATTTATCTTACAGTAAAAGCGGAACTCAATCAGCTAGGAATGAAGATCTAACAAAAAATCCAAATAGAAGGAGGTGGTATTTATGGCGTTGTACTTGATCGTTAATATCGTAATTGTGGTGGTACTGGGTCTGATTGCTCGATTCTTTGGCAAATAACAAGATTGATTTTTAACAAATTATTATTTTGGGAGAGTTCGAATGGCAAAACAAAAATCTGGATGGAATTTTAATTACACAACACGTGACATCGTAATCATTGCGGTAATCGCAGCAATCACAGGTGTAGTCAATACTGGTGTAGGCAACCTCTGGTATTTGGCGAACACATCTCTTGGCCCATTAGGAGGAGCACTGCTGCAAGGTGCCTTCATGTGGGCTTATATTTTAGCCATGTGGTTGATCCGAAAACCCGGTGTCGCTTTAATCGTTGGTATTATTGAATCTGCGACCGAAATTTTATTAGGAAATGCAGCTGGTATCGGTACATTAGGTTGGGGTATCACCCAAGGGTTGGCGATTGAAATTGTAATGGCAATCAGCAATTATCAGAAATTTGACATGCTCACCGCAATTCTTGCTGGTGCAGCCGCGTCACAGTTTGGTACATTGTGGACTTCAATCTTCTATGGTTGGGACCCGGCTTATTCCAAGGATGTTTGGATGGCAGTCCCGATCAACCTGGTTTCAGGAGCTATCTTAAGTGGTTTGTTAGGATATTTGCTCTCGAGGGCAATTTCCAAGACCGGACTGATTCGCTCAGCCGGGCGATAGTATAAGCTTCTCTGCTCATCAAACCCCTTCGATGAGCAGAGAAGCTCTCAGGTTATTTCATTTTTATTTGAAATCATCTCTCAGCGTTTTGATTATAAGATGCTGAGTTTTGTTTGAAAATTTTATTTGTAGGATATTAAATTGGACAATAAACCATTAATCGAAGTAAAAGATGTTTTTTACACGCATTGGAACCAGGAGGGACCAACCTTAAAAGGGGTTTCGCTGGAAATTTATCCTAATACCATCAATGTCCTGGTAGGTCCTGGGGGAAGTGGAAAATCGACCCTGTGTAGTTTATTCAATGGTGAAATTCCGCATCTCCTGGGTGGAAAATTTGAAGGTAGTGTTTTGGTAGATGGTAAAGACACCAATGAAGAACCGGTGAAAAACCTATCTCAAGTGGTTGGGCATATGTTGCAGGATCCGGAAACCATGTTTGCCACCCTCTATGTGGAGGATGAAATCGCATTTGGGCCTGAAAATCTTTTACTTGGAAAAGATGAAATTAAAAAACGTGTTGAAAAATTATTGGAAGATATTGAATTACAAAAATTCCGCACAAACTTGGTCTGGAATCTATCTGGAGGGCAAATCCAGAAGCTGGGATTGGCAGTAATTCTGGCGATGCAACCCGCGATGGTTGTTTTGGATGAGCCGACAGCCAATCTTGATCCCCACGCGACGCGAGCTGTGCATGAGCTGGTCATGAAATTGCGTGACGAAGGCATGACAATTCTGCTGGTGACACGTGAGTTGGATGATTTTATTCTTCAGGCAGCTGATCAATTGATCATCATCAATGATGGCAAAATCATGACTGCCGGAGAAGTACAAACGGTTCTCAAAGAACACGGCCAGGATATGTTGGATCGCTTAGGGATTTGGCTGCCCGAGACGGTTGAAATTGGCATCAAGTTATGCGATACGATGAATTTAGGAAATTTCCGAATTCCTATTAGCATTTCGGAAACTTTCCAGACATTGGAAGAACAGCAATTATTGAAAAGAAGAATAACCAATTGTGAATCGGATGAGGAAAAGAAGGAAGCGGATACCAATGTACCTTTGATCTCCGGTAGAAATCTGGAATTCTCCTACAACAACGGCTTTAAAGCATTGAATGATGTCTCATTCGATATTTTTCCAGGGGAAATGTTGGCAATAGTCGGAAGAAATGGTGCCGGGAAAAGTACACTGGCAAAGTTGTTGGTGGGGTTGCAAAAACCACAACAAGGCAAACTAACCCTTTTCAATCAATCTGCTGAAAACTGGAAGGTAGAAGCGCTGGCCGAGCATATTGCGCTTGTTTTTCAGAACCCCGAACACCAGTTCCTTACAGATACCACCTTTGATGAGATTGCCTATTCCCTGATGACCCGTGGAATTGTCGATCCTAAAGAGGTTCGCAACCAGGTAGATGAATGGATGGAAAAGCTTGAACTCAGTGAATTTTCGAAAACCCATCCCTTTGCCCTTTCCGCTGGGAAGAAACGTCGTCTTGGGGTTGCAACCATGTTGGTATGTCACCCGAAAGTGCTGTTGGTGGATGAACCAACTTATGGACAAGACAAAGAAATGACCCAAACTCTCATGCAACTCATGGAACAAATTCGTGCCCAGGGAGTGACGGTCGTGATGATTACGCATGATATGCGCCTCGTGCAGGAGTTTGCCAGCCGGGTGTTGGTAATGGCAGAAGGAAAAATTCTATATCAAGGTCATCCTGCCCAATTATTTGAAAACGAAGAATTATTGCATGCTGCCAATCTAAGACCAACTTTATTGCAGGATTTATTGAAGGAGTATCAAGATCGTGGTGGAAAGGTGGAATGTTTGATCCGTAACACCGATCAATTCCTGGAAGCACTGAATTACACACTCAATCTGGAGGATGATCATGTCGGATAATCAACAACAAGGATTGGTGTACACGTATCGAGCTTCTTTGATGAACCGTTTATATCCATTGGTAAAACTAGCCTGGGTATTTGTGGTTGCCGTCGGGTTATTTATTTATAAATCTCCCATTTCGGGGGCAGTCATGTTTGTGAGTGTATTATTGCTGGCGATCGTTGGAGGAAAAATTCCGATTAACCAAATCCTGAGCAGCAGCAAAATCATCCTGATGTTGGGTCTACTGTTGATGATTTTTCACTTCTTTGCTGATCCTGGGGAAACAGTGTTCAAACTAGGGCCATTATCGATCACAGACAATGGTTTATATCAAGGACCAATCTTTTTCTTCCGTCTATCAGTGGTGGTACTTGCATCCTTTGTACTGATCTGGACGACTGATACGCGTGATCTGATGGTTTCATTGACGAAAGCCGGTATACCTTATCGTGGAGCTTTTGCTGTATTCCTGGCACTACGTTTCCTGCCCTTAATTCAGCGGGAGGTAGATGCCGTTCGGGCAGCTCATTCCATTCGGGGGAAATCAACCACCTCTGGTTTGGGACATCGTTTCAAACTGTGGCAGCGGTACATTTTTACCATTCTGATCAATGGGTTACGAAAGGCTGAATCCACTGCAACATCGTTAGAGTGCCGTGCCTTTGGGCTCTATCCCACCCGCACCTACGTGAAGGATGTGACCTTCAAAGCGATGGATTTGCTGTTGATCGTCGTGACAGCTTTATTAACCATCGGATTGGTACTGGTTGAGAGGATCATGTAGACAACGCAAAGGGAGCAAAGATCGCAAAGTTCGCAAAGGATTCATTAAAAAAACAATGAGTTTTTAGAAAACTCACATATTTATGATTAATTAAATCTATTGGAATGTGGATTGTATGAAGCACCTTACTGAAAATGAGATATCCAAAATAGTTGTTGACTCCGCATTAAAGGTTCACAAGCAACTTGGGTCAGGATTATTGGAATCTGTTTATCAGAAAATATTGAAATTAGAATTAAAAAAGCTTGGCCTAACGGTGGATTCAGAACTTCCTATTTCGGTAGAATATGATGGTGAATTGGTAGATTCTGGTTTCAGGGCTGATCTATTGGTAGAAAAGAAAGTATTATTAGAATTAAAAGCAACTCAGAAATCCAGCATAGTTCATAAACAGCAATTATTATCCTATCTGAAATTGTCAAATATCAAACTTGGTTTATTGATAAATTTTGGTTTGCCTTTACTCAAAGATGGAATCAACCGAGTGGTGAATGGATTAGAAGATAATTAAAGGCAAACCCATCTTTGCGTACTTAGCGTCCTTTGCTGCCTTTGCGTATCTGGGAGAGAATAAGTGGTGGAAGCTTGTTTACATTGCCCAGTAGCTCCGCATACACCAACGTCTTACACACATGCTCCAGCCGCTCGGTATGGATCAGTGCTGACTCCAAATCCTTACCAGCAACAAGACTGCCATGGTTACGAATCAAAATAACATCATGCTCTTTGATTAAATCCCGTATGGCAACTGCATTCACCGGAGAAGAGGGCAACGCAAAATCGGTGATAGGCACTTCCCCGAAAATCATGGCTGCTTCAGGAATGACATCCATCCGAATTATCCCCTTCGAAATCACTAACGCATTTGCATATACCAAATGAGTGTGGATCACAGCTCGCACATCCGGTCGTTGGCGATAAACTTCCAAATGCATGGGTTGTTCTGAGGTTGGCTTTAGGGTTGGATCAACAGCTGGCATTACAGTGTTTCCATCCAAATCAATGACGATCAAATCCTGCTGTGAGATTCTCCCCTTACATACCCCTGAAGGGGTGATAACGATGTTTCCGTTTGATAATCTCACAGAAATATTACCATCATTTGCGACCAGCAAACCTTGACTATACAATATCCTGCCACATTCAATGATTGCTTCACGGGCTTGCTCTTCTTCAATTAATCCATCAAAACGTAATATATTCTGATGGTTGCTTTGCAATTCTGGATTTGTGTCTGGTGATTTCATCTGTTTGAATTTCTGATTATAAGGAATTTTCTAACTATTTAAAATTCTATATGCAATTAGGATGAAAATCAAATGCGGTTAAATATTCAAAACCCCACCTCTATCAGGTGGGGAGTTGATTTCAAACTTTTAGGAGGGAGAAAAGTGAAACTTAGGAGCGTGCTTCTAAGGTAACCTCAACT
>CAYSFA010000126.1:6323-9866 GCA_964430025.1 uncultured Anaerolineaceae bacterium
TTCGATTTCTTTACCATCACGCAAGATGTTTAGGGTAACAACATCACCTGGTTCGTATTTGGTTAATTCCATTCGCAGGGCTTGGATTCCATCAACTCGTGTATTATCGATCGCAGTGATAACATCCCCACCGATTTTGATCTCCTGCCCATTGAGTTCAAAGCTTTGATCACTTCCGAGAATTCCTGCTTCATCTGCTGGGCTATCGGACTGAACTTCTACAACCAATACGCCTTGTTGATCTTCATCAAGTTCCATCTCTAACGCTACTTCCGGAACCAAACTGCCACCGGTGATGCCCAGGTAAGCCTGCCCACTCGAAAAGGCACTGGAAGGAGTTTGGGCGGTAGTGTTCCCCGGGCGTACACCAAGGGTTAAATCCACCGTTTGAGTATTTCCATCACGCAAAATGGTTAACTCAACCTGTTGACCTGGCTCGGTGGCTTTCGCCAGGTAAGAAACCAAGGCTTCAAAATTAGGAGTCTCTTCATCATCGATAGCAGTGATAATGTCTCCACCAATCAATACTTGCGTTCCCATATATTCAAACTGATTATCACTCCCACGTAAACCAGCCTCGTCGGCAGGGCTATCAGGGGTGATTGTGGCGATCAAAATACCACGCTGACTACGGTCGAGATCCATGGCTTCTGCAATATCAGCTTGCAAGGTGGTACCAGATAACCCGATCCAGGAATGCTCATAAAAACCCTGATCGATTAATTCTGGTATTACACGCAGGACGATGGTGGAAGGCACCACAAAACCAATCCCAGCATTAGAGCCACTGGAAGATTGTATGGCTGTGGTTACCCCAATCACCTGCCCATTGCCATTGAGAAGGACACCACCAGAATTACCAGGGTTGATGGCGGCGTCTGTTTGAATGATATCTGGGATGGTATAGCTTCCTGTCAACGCGCTATTATCGACGGAAAGCGAGCGACCCACTGCACTAATGATACCAACCGTCATAGTTCCGGATAATCCGTAAGGATTTCCAATGGCGATCGCTAAATCACCAACTTGTACTTCTTCGGAATCGATTACCGTTAATGGCTGTAATTCAGAAGAAGGGGCGTCAATTTTCAATACGGCCAAATCTGAATCCGGGTCAGCCCCGATCAACTCTGCCGGATATTCTCTGCCATCATAAAACTGAACAAGAATAGAGGAAGCATTTTCCACCACATGATTATTGGTGATGATGTGACCAGCTTTGTCCCAAACAAAACCTGATCCAAGGCCAGACTGGCGGGGGATTTGATTTTCTTCATCCTCCCCAGGAAAAGCGAAGGGCATGTTTGAAATACCACTCACTGTTGAAATCACCTGAATATTCACCACGGATGGATTCACCACCTCATATATTTGGCTGAGAGAACCTTCCGCTGCAGCAGCACTAACTGGTTCTTCGACGGTCTCAACGTCCAGTGTCTCCTGCTGCTCAACCGGTTCAGCAGCAGGAAGCGCACTGGTTAATTCTTCTATTTTCTCCATCAATTGTGTATCAACTAAATTTTCCAATGGGGCACAGGCTGATAACACAAGTGTGAAAATGATCAAGATACTTGGAATTATAAATTTTTGTTTCATGTTTTTGGTTTTCATCGGATTCCTCCTGAATTTATCCTTTTTGTTCATTACCAATCTTATTCATTTTCGCTATGTTTGTCCTTATCCCAAGTTAAAGAAAAGCTTAAGGATAGCTTAAGGATTCTGAAGTTTCCAACGGATCAACCCGTGCTTAAGGATAGGTTGGAATCACGCGTGAAGCCAGGAATATTTCTCGAAAGACTTAGTATGATATTCGAGGAGGTAGAACAATGAAAAAATTTGGAATATTTTTACTTACTAGTTTGTTAATTCTTTCAGCATGTACCAATACTGCGCAAAATTCAGAAGAACCAGAGTTGGAATTTTACGCACCCATGAAAACATCTTTGGAAAATGAAGTTGAAATTGACCTACAAATGGTGGCATCCCAGGCGGATTTTGTAGCTGATCCTGAATTTGATGGAAGAATGAAGATTTATGACTCGAATAAAGAACTTCGTGCCGAAGCTGTTATGAATGAAAATCCTTTTATGAAAAAGGGCGAGACATATCTGATCATGACCTGGAAAGGCTTTCTTGAACCAGGAGATTATGTTCTTGAGTGGTTTTCAGGAAAGTATGGCGGCACCCAAATAGAATTCGAGGTAGATGAATTGGGATCAGGAATTTTTTCGATTGGGGAACAGATTATAAGACAGATCCCAACAGATTAAATTTTCAAAATTTTCAGGATATCCCAAGAATCATTTTTGCGGTTTGATAGGCCTGCATCACTACAGCACTCACGCCGCCGCCACCCTCACTTTGATGACCCACAAACCACAACCCATCTAGTGGAGTTTTATGTGGAATACCAGGTTTTCCAATCATGGGTGCCAGACCGCCAAATGAATGGTGTTTCGTATGGGTGATTTGCTGGAAATCTTTCGGAGTCAGTGTTTCAGTACAAACAATGTGGCTACGCAAACCAGGAATGGATTCCTCAGCGAAATCCAGCAGTTTTTCTGTGAATTCTTGTTTTTTCTGCTCCCAATTTCCATCTGATAGTTTATCAGGGCAAATTGTGTAGATTGTCATCACATGCTGTTTGTCGGGGGCCATGTCCGGGGAACGTAAACTGGGTTGGTGGATCACGAAGCCATATTTTCCTTCATGATAAACACCAGTCTTGCTTTCCTTAATACTTCCTTCAATATCGTAAGTGCGATAATAATATGTGCAAACTCCACCTGTTACAGAGGATGGATCATAATCCAAACCGATATGCACCATAAAAACAGAATCCATCAAGGGTAACTCTTTAACCTGCGATATAAATTCTGGAGCTAAATGTTCTTCTCCAACCAAATCGAAGAAGATCTCATTTGCACCACCAGAGGCGACGATTACATCAGCCGGGTAAAAAATACCCTTGCTGCTTTCGACTCCAGTAATTTGATTATTTTCAACATTGATTTTTGTGATATGTTCTTGTAAATTAAGGTGCCCTTGATTAGCTTCAATTACCTTAACCAATGAATTTACAATAGTTGTCGTACCACCTTTAATACTATAGTGGAACAGTTGATCAGCTCCCCGCGCAATCGTCTTGGGGATCCTTGCATCAAAAGAGGGTTCAGGATTTAACGCGAATACACCTAACCCCTGGAACTGGCTGGGTGGGGTGAAGAAATCTGCCAGAATGGAGATAAAAACAGCTTGCAACTCAGGTGAGTCAAAGTAATCCTGCATGGCTTGGTCAGCCGTCCAGTCCTTCCGGGGTGCAAAAGGCAGCATGGTGGCAAGTAGCTGCATTCTTTTGATAAATAAACCAAGCCCCTCGGATTTCCCTAATTTTCGAGCGATGGTCATTAACCTGGTGAAACGCAGGTAATCTTTCCAATATTGTTCTAACCCATTGACTTCTTTTGGGAATTGTTTTTTTAGAAATTCGATACGCCATTTGGGGCCTTCATATTGATCAGGTTTATCAATACTGAAGTCGGG
>CAYSFA010000127.1:0-9855 GCA_964430025.1 uncultured Anaerolineaceae bacterium
TGAAGGTACGACGGCGTCGTCTCTTGAAATCTGAACTTTTAAATTTAAGGAACCACCACCCAATGACCTAAAAAAGTGATAAACGACTTCAAATCCCTCGGGAAAGTAATCAACTCCGGTGACGGAGGATAAATAATCAAATCCCCATTTATTTTTTATTATTTCGCAAAACTCCAAAAAGAATTCTCGTTGAATAATAAATCCCATATAACCATTGCGTTCATCCTTTTGGATTTTTTCCGGGAAAAGAGTATCGAATTCAGGAATTTGAGAAACAAGGGTTTGCTCTTCCATCATGCATCTTCTCCTTTCGCATCACTTACAACTTCTTCTTCCAGTACAGGTTTATTGGAGGTTTCTTTGATCAAAGAAAATTTCCTTGGATCCATTAAATCTGGCCCTAAAATTGGTACAGGTATTTCTTCATAGAAATCCTTTTTGTACCAATCAGCATCAGATAATTTTTCTCTTTCTATTTTCTTTTGTAAAACAATTAATCCGTGTAACAAAGCTTGGGGTGTTGGTGGGCAACCAGGAATATATACGTCTACTGGTAAATACTTGTCTATCCCAGAAACGACATTGTATCCTTCTTTAAATGGACCACCACCAGATGCACATGCTCCCATCGCCAGCACATATTTAGGTTCACTCATTTGATTAAATAGGCGTACGATTTGTGGAACCATTTTTTTTGTTACTGTTCCGGAAACAATCATTACATCCGCTTGACGTGGACTTGGCCTCATAACTTCCATGCCAAATCTGGAAAAATCATAGCGGCTGGCTGCCGTTATGATCATTTCAATCGCGCAACAGGCAAGACCAAACATCATTGGCCATAAAGAATTTGATCGGCTCCAGTTATATATTCTTTCTAATGTCGTAATTGCTACTTGGTTCTGTAATTCTGGGGGAAGTTTTATATCAGGTTTATTTATCTTTTCAGGTGACATTTTAACCTCTTTACGAAAGAGTTTCTATACCAATTCTAACCGAGGAAAATCTCAGGTCAAGGTATAATTAAGAAAAATAATTTTTTCTTAATTAACCAAATGACTCAGCTCTCAACTGCAAATGAAATTATTTCCCTTCTTAAAAAGAATGGTTCAATGACTATTCTGGAAATCGCAACGACCCTGCGTTTAACGAAAGCTGATATTCGTTATCAAATCAATAATTTATTAAAATCAAATGTTATCGTTGAAGAAAAACCAACCAATGGCACACCAGGGCGACCTGCTAAAAGATATTCACTTGCACCGGAGAATTTCCCTGATAATTATGTCTATTTAGTTGAAGCAATGCTTACCTGGTTTCCTGACAAGGATTCAATGATTGATGGATTAAGCAATTACTTTTCAATAATTAATCCAGACGAAAATAGCCTATCGATAATCTCAAAACTAAACTCATTGAAATCTTTTTTAGATAACATGAATTACGACACGAGGTGGGAAACACATTTACAAGGTCCAATTTTATTTTTTAGTAATTGCCCTTATCGCAAAATCATCCATTCTCATCCAGAACTTTGTGAAATGGATCAACAAATTATCTCTAAGTATTTGAGCCAGGATGTAATCACTCAAAGTACAATTGAAAAAGGTTCACGAAATTGCCAATTCTTGATCCAAATAAAATCAATGTACAAAACAATGAGTGCTTGAACTCACTTTACGTTAAAATCAACTCAATACAATATTACAAGGATAAAAATGGAATCATTGGTAAAAACAATTTGTGTCTATTGTGGGTCAGCGGATGGCCTAAAAAAGGAATATTATGAGGCTGCTTACCAATTAGGTCAAATCCTTGCAAACAAGAATATTTCGTTAGTGTATGGAGCTGGAAAAACAGGATTGATGGGTGCTGTGGCGGATGGCGTATTAGATGCAAAAGGAAAGGTTATTGGGGTTGTACCAGTTATTTTAAATGAATCTCAATTAATTCACGCCAATCTCACAGAACTTGAAGTCCTCCCAGATATTCACCAACGGAAAGCACGCATGAGCGAATTAGCAGATGCATTTATAGCTCTTCCAGGAGGGTTTGGCACCTTTGATGAATTATTTGAGACCCTTACATGGGCTCAAATAGGGATTCACAACAAACCTGTTGGCCTTTTAAACACCTGCAATTATTTTCAACCACTTTTAGCAATGGTTGATCACGCCAGAGCAGAAAAATTTATTTATGCAGAACACCAGGTGCTTCTTGTGCACGACAAAAATCCCAATGAATTGCTTCAGAAAATCGTGAATTTTAAGCGACCAGAAGGTTTGGATAGGTGGATTTCCAGGGAAGAAAAGAAATCGAAATAAATTTCACTGTTTATCTCGATTTCATTTTCTTTTTCTATATTGGTTAAATTTTTTATCTAATTTCCATGGTGCATACCCGATTTACTCAACTGTTACTGACTTAGCCAGGTTTCTTGGTTGATCCACATCCAGTCCTCTCAAGGAAGCGATATGGTATGCAAATAATTGTAAAGGAACAACGCTAACTACCGGGCTTAACAACCAGGGGCATTCCGGAATCCAAAAAATATGGTCCGCTAATTCAGACACTCTTTGATCACCTTCAGTAGCAACGACCAAAACGCTTCCCCCTCGCGCTTTTGCTTGTTCAACCTGGCTGATCATCTTTTCATACCAAGGATCTTTTGGCGCAATTGCCACAACAGGCATGTCCCGATCTACCAAAGCAATTGGACCATGTTTCATTTCCCCGGCTGGATATCCTTCGGCGTGGATATACGAAATTTCTTTGAGTTTCAAAGCCCCCTCGTAAGCAATTGGCATATTAATTCCACGGCCCAGGTAAAGTGAATTCTTTATGAATTTAAATTCTTTGGCAATATTTCGGATTTCTTCATCACGTTCCAGAACTTTTCCAACCAACGCCGGTACAAACCGAAGATCGGATACTAATTTTTTTCTTTCTTCAGGTTTTAGCACACCACGTAAATCACCAAGAAGGACAGCCAACATGTATAGATCAACCAAAGGAGCTGTGAACGCTTTCGTGGAAGCGACACCAATTTCCGGGCCCGTCTGCATTGAAATATAACCATCTGAAATTCGCATTACCTGTGAACCAATGGCATTCACGTTTGACCAAAGGATTGCCCCTTTACGTTTCGCCAACTCCATTGCTGCTAATGTATCAGCTGTTTCTCCGGATTGACTAATTGCTAAGACCACGGTGTTTTCATTAATCAGAGGTTCTCGATATCGAAACTCAGAGGCTATTTCAACCTCAACCGGTACTTTCGCAATATGTTCAATCAATATTTTGCCAACCATGCCAGCATAAGAAGCAGTGCCACAGGCTGTGATTACAATTTTTTCTATCCGCTTTGCTAATTCAGAATCAAGATTTAGCTGTGGTATCTGAATAACTCCGCTATCAAAGTCAACCCGACCTGCCAGGGTGTCTGTTAACGAACGAACTTGTTCGTGTATTTCTTTTTGCATGAAATGTCGATATTCGCCTTTTTCTGCCGATACAGGATCCCATGAAATGATGTGAATTTCTGGTTGGATGAAATTATTATTAAAGTCTTTAACCACAACTGAATCTTCTTTGATGATTACCATTTGTTCCGAATCGAGAAATATCATTTTTCGAGTATGCTCTAAAATTGCTGGAATATCAGAGGCTACATAATTCCCATCTTCACCGAAACCTACTACTACCCCGCCTGCGTTTCCAATTCTTGCTGCGATAATTTTGTCTGGTTCTCTTGTGGAAAAAGTGACGATTCCATGGGCACCTCGTAATCTACCAAGAGCTTTTGTTGTTGCCTGTTCGAAATCTTCTCCTGTCCCCATGTACATCTCGATCAGGTGGACAATCGTCTCAGTATCGGTTTCAGATTTAAACTTTATCCCTTCGGAAACCAGTTCGTCTTTTAGTTCGAGATAATTTTCAACAATCCCGTTATGAACCACAACAACTTCCCCTGTACTACCGATGTGCGGATGAGCATTTTCCACTGTTGGCATTCCATGAGTTGCCCATCGAGTGTGGCCAATCCCCAACTGCCCTTCTAAAGGCTGTGAAGACACCATGGCACTTAATTTATTTAATTTCCCCGCATCCCTGCGTATCTCAATATGTCCATTTTGCAAAACTGCAATACCAGCTGAATCATACCCCCGATATTCAAGCTTTTTCAATCCATTAAGGATGATAGGTGTAGCATTTTGACTACCTATATATCCAACAATTCCACACATTTAAATACCTCCATATTTAGGTTTTTAAAATACTCAATTGGTTTTGTTTGAATAGGTACAGGTGACTACACCTGGAAGGCATCCGCTGACCTTTCGATTTTCCTGAATAGCCATTCTATTCAGTTAACCCCAACTCGCATTGGGGAACCTTCATCCTCGTCACTCTACCTCGGTAGAGCCGTGCGCTTTCCTATTCTTAGCTGAGTTTATTCGAATTCAGGAATTCTGTCTAGTAATAATATATTTAAAAAGTATTTTTAGGTGTTAATAAAACCTGGGATTGTTTCAATTAATACAAACCCACTAATATTAAACTTAAGAATTATTATGCTGAAATTAAATCCAGGACCTCTGGGAAGTCGATTCCAAGGCGTTTAACGGTTTCCAACGTCGGAATCCCATTCTGATTCCAACCTCTTCGTTTATAAACCGCATCAACCAATTTTTCATAACGTGATTCCCGATATTCACGCAAAGCTTTAACTTTGTCTTCAGTCGATAAAATTGTTTGATCTACACCAATCTCCATTAATTCCTTGTCATAACGATCCACCCGCGATTCATATTCCTGGGTTGTCACTGGTCCCATAGCTCGATAAGGTGGATAATCGTACTCTCTGGTTCCAAATCCGACTCTTAAATTGAATATCCTTTGGAAATTGTAGACTCTTTCAGATTGTTCAATAATTTCATCAGGGGTGATTTTCTCACCCAATACCCCTTCATACAACCAGGTGTAGTTTTCGAGATGTTCGGGAACCTTGGCAGGTTCTGCAGCGGTTTTGTTACTTTCAGGAATGATATCATTCCAGGGTAATTTACAAAGGCCTTGCAAACTGAACCAGGTCCTCCACATGGGGAAATAATGCAAAGCTTCTGCCTTAGCCTCAAATGTAGGAAGTTGTTTGTGGACCATTTCCATAAATATCAACCAGGCTTCATCATGTTGAGCACCTTTGGAAGCTAATGCAAATCCGCCTTGTTGTGCGATTGATTCTTTGGAAATATACTCAGAAATCTCCATCCCTTTTACTTCCATACCAATATCATGCAAGGTTTTAGCATCTGCACCAAATTGTTCAACAAACACTTTTTTCATACTGCGAACGCCTTGCCCAACAACCAAACCGAATCCTTCACCTATCGCCATTTGATGGATAAGATCTAGTGCTGCGTCTGCATTTCCCCAGATTAAATCTAATCCTCCGGTTTTTACCTTATCCAGAATTCCGAGTGCATAACATTCCATAGCGAAGGCAATGGAGTTTCCCAGAGAAATTGTATCAATGCCGTAGGTGTCCGCATAAAAATTCAACTCTAATACATCTTCAGGATCAAAAACTCCAATATTTGATCCTAACCCACCTAATGTTTCATATTCTGGACCATCTACAAAAACTGCATCACCTTTATAAGGCCCTGTTTTTAGATGATAATGTGACACTCCATGGGCACACGACATCGTACATCCATACCAACATCCATCAGGTCCATTATGGTTGAATTTTTCTTTCCAGATATCCCCAGCAATTTTATAAGCATCCAGATGTGATCCATACTGAAAATTATGAGTAGGCAATAAATCAAACCGATTCATAATATCTACTAGATAGGGTGTACCCGTACCACGCATATCATTTTGAGAGGCATCAAAGTCTGAAATTTCTTTATTGATTCGGCTGCCAGCTTTTCTCAATAAAGACATATCAGCAACACCATTGCTATCAGCATTCAAATTACTATACTTGACAACAATTGCTTTGATTTTTTTATCGCGAAGAACTGTGCCTGCTCCACCACGAGCGGCCTGTTTGAAGCGTACTTCTTTTTTCTTAGGGTCATAATAACTGATATTCAAACCACACATGGGGACATGAGCAGCTGCTTGACCAGCTGAAATGACCGATATATTTTTTTTATCTTTTTCATCTTCTGCGTATAATTCTGTCAATTTCGTGTTGATGAGGTGTGTATCGATAGGGTCTAGTGGCGCAGCTTCCACTTTTACAATTCCATTGTCTCCATCGATAAAAATTACAACTTCCTGCTCTGCTTTTCCTTGAACCTCAAGCGCATCCCACCCAGAGAATTTCAGGAAGGGCCCAAAATAACCTCCACCATTGCTATCTACTATGGAATGGGTTAATGGGGAAATTGTGGTGACAGTCACCTTTCCACTTCCAGGGTATGAGGTTATACCACCAATCGGACCCGAGGAAAAAACCAATTCATTTTCCGAATCATTCCACCTGGTAGAACCCTTTGTTCCATTCCATAAAAGCCATAAACAAAACCCTTTCCCCCCGGTGAATGTTTTTTTCATTCGCTCTGAGACAGGTTTTTCTTCTATAATCATATTTGACAAGTCAATATATAAAGTGCGATTCGAATATCCTCTCATGCAATTTTTTATTTCATATTTATATTCGCTCAAAACATGATGAGATTCGAACAAATCTAATGATGATAATTCAACCATTCATTACTCCTTGTTATTTCTAACCATCTGGTAAGAACTGAAACAATTACTTTCTTAAATTATAATGATTCTTATTGATGAAGAATTTGTAGAATTGTCACTCATGGTGATGATATATGTCCTAAAATTATTATGATTCAATTTATCCAAGGAGGAGAACTTGGTTCATTTTGGAAAATTGTTAAAAAATTCAATAATTATTAGTCAAAAACCGAATAGCATCACTTTCAGTCTTGAAACAACTCAGGAAACACAGGTTTTTAGCTTCGATAAAGAAGGTAGGTTATGGACTGCATTAATTAAAAAAATTTCTTACCGTCGAGGGTTGAACGGAAACATTGTAGCAAAATGGAGCTCTGGAAAGGAAATTCTTCATCGAAAATGGTTATTGGAAGAAGAAAAAGATTGGTTAATCTTAACAGCTCATGCCGCTATAAAAGAAATTTTTCAGCATTTTCCAAGTGGTGAATTATTGTTCAACCCTCCTTTAGATGAACGGACGATTCATGAGATTGAATTAATATCCAGGTTGGACAAAGATTTTTATCAAGATGATATTGAAAAATACAAAACTGTTTATAAACCAGTTGGAATACTACCTCCAGATCAATATATATCGGTTGTGCTTCAACTAACTGAAGGATGTTCCTTTAACAAATGCACTTTTTGCAATTTTTATCGGGATCGGAAATTTAGGATAAAGACACCACAGGAGTTCGAAAAACATATCCTGCAGGTAAAAGATCTATTAGGAAATGGATTATCGCTTCGCAGGACAATATTTCTTGGGGACGCAAATGCTTTAGTTGTTCCCACATCAAAATTGCTGCCTCTCCTGGAAATTGTTCATAAGCATTTGGATGTTTCAGCATTAGGTGGATTATTCGCCTTTTTGGATGGATTTAGCGGGGAGAAAAAATCTATTAATGATTACATCGCCTTGAAAAATCTTGGGGTTGAAAAAATTTATGTTGGTTTGGAAAGCGGTAATAATGAATTACTACAATTCCTGAATAAACCAGGTACTTCAGAAGAAGCCCTTCAAGCGGTTCACCAAATCAAATCAGCCGGTATATCAGTCGGGATTATAGTATTATTAGGGGCCGGAGGAAAACGATTCGAAAAAATCCACATCAAGGATACCGTTGACATCATTAACAAAATGAATTTGGATGCAGATGACCTGGTGTATTTCTCCGAACTTATCGAGAGCGAAGGATTGGACTACTCTTCAAAAGCTTTTGAAGAAAAATTAACCCCATTAACAAGTAAGGAGCGCTTTAAGCAGCGAGACCAAATAGAACAAAATTTGGAATTTTCTGAATTAGGGACTCCTCATATTAGCACCTACGACATACGCGATTTTGTTTATTAAGGAATTATGGAAAAATTACCTTTAGGCAAATTGCCCCCACATTATCTTGAAGCATTGATTGGAAAAATTCCGACCGACGACCCGATGGTTATCATCGGTCCCGGCACTGGTTTAGATTGTTCTGTTCTTGATTTAGGCAACCAGCTACTTGTTTTTAAAACTGACCCTATTTCATTAACATCAGAGAATATTGGTCGATATGCTGTAGAAATCAACACAAATGACATTGTAACAACTGGAGCAGATCCAAAATGGATGCTAAACACAATTTTATTGCCTGAAAATTCGGTTTCATATCCGGATGTCGAAGCAATCATGGATCAGTTAGTCTCTACCTCAAAAAAATATGGAATAACGATTATTGGAGGGCACACAGAAATTACCAGTGGAATCAATCGCCCAATTATTTCCAGTACAATGATAGGACTCGTGGATAAAGACAAATTAATTACACCTTTAGGCTCGAAAAGTGGTGATTTGATTTTCCTGACCAAAGAAATTGCGATTGAAACGGTTTCTATTCTCGCAAATGATTTTTCATCAACATTGGATGGGATATTATCCGACCAGGAAATGAAAATTGCTAAAAATTATGCAGTAAATCCTGGTATTAGTGTTTTCAAAGAAGCTATTCTCATTCGAGATGGATTTGGGGTTACCGGGATGCATGACCCAACTGAAGGAGGCTTGGCTTCTGCGCTGTGGGAAATGTCTATCGCGAGTAAAAAAGAATTTTTCATATCGTTGGAGAATATTCCTATCTCACCAATAACTCAGAGAATTTCTGATTATTTTGCGATCAAGCCAATAAATTCTATTTCTTCTGGAGCTTTATTATTTACAGCTGAGGAGCATTTTAGGTCGAAAATTATCCAGGTACTCGAAGAAAACTCAATTCCGGTTTCTGTAATAGGGGTAGTCGGGCAAAATGGTGTCCGTGTGATGATAGAAGAAAACGGAAGACATAAAGAACTTCCCAGGCCTTTAAGAGATGAAATAACGAAAGTATTTCCAAATTAAAGTTAATGGTAGAATTCAAAAAGTTTGAGGATGCGCCTGTAGTGAAAAGGATATCACGTTGCCCTCCGGAGGCAAAAATCTGAGTTCGAATCTCAGCAGGCGTACTTCTAATAAAAATTTTATACATCTATAATAAATTTATTAATATTCACAGATATAATGGGGGAAACAATTTACTAGTTAAAGGTATAGGTAATAATATGTTTGGTGGATATGGTTTATATATTTTATTTAGTTTACCTGCGCTAATTTTAGGCTTCTGGGCTCAAATCAAAGTTAAAAGCGCTTTCAAAAAATATTCCAGAATAAGAAGTTATGTAGGGTTAACTGGTGCTGACGTCGCCAGAAGAATGCTAAATTCAAGTGGCCTAAATCGTGTGGAAGTGGAAGAAACCCGTGGTTTTTTATCGGATCATTATGATCCTAAAGCGAAAAAATTAAGATTAAGCCCCGATGTATTTAGAAGCAATTCAATCGCGGCAGCAGGGATTGCCGCTCATGAAGCTGGTCACGCAATCCAGGACCAACTTGATTACGCCCCTTTGAAGTTTCGATCTGCCATGGTTCCGTCTGTTCAATTTGGCAGTTGGTTAGGTCCGATCATTTTTATTGGTGGTTTACTTTTACAATGGGAAAGTATTGCCTGGGTTGGTTTAGGGCTATTTGCATTAACAGCAATATTCGCCCTGGTTACTTTACCTGTTGAATTTAATGCCAGTAATCGTGCAAAAGCA
>CAYSFA010000128.1:0-9766 GCA_964430025.1 uncultured Anaerolineaceae bacterium
AAAAGCCTTGCCATTATTGCTGATCTCCTCCCGGAGAAGAGCAGAGAATTGGTATATCAAGTACCCTTCCACCCCATAATCACTGATGATAAATTCACCTTTTCGTTGAAGAGGTTTGCCACTTTCCGGAGAAAAATGTAAGGAAACAGATTTCAAAGGAGATCCCGCAAATTTTTGGCGGAAATGTTCGCTCCAGTTGACGTTGAACCCACAATTTGCTGGTTTGAATGGCTCGACGTAAATGCCTTGCTGTTCCAAAATAGTTCGCCAGGTTCCATCACTCCCTGTAGAAGGCCAGCTTGCCCCTCCAAGGGCAAGAATTACAGCCTTGGGATGGTGAGAAACTTTTCCGGATAATGTCTCAAATACCAGGTTGTCTTCCAGATCCCATCCAAGCCAACGATGATTCAAATGAAATTTGACACCCTGATGTTCTAATCGCTTAATCCAGGCAAGTCGTATGGATACCGCATGCATCGTAGCAGGAAAAATTTTTCCTGAACTTCCAACAAAGGTATCGAATCCTAATTGATGTATCCATTCCCGTAATTCAACTGGACCAAATGCTCGAAGGAAAGGTGCCAATTCAATTGCATGATTTCCATATCTTGATAGAAAAATTTCAAAATCATCATCATGCGAAAAATTCAAGCCTCCTTTGCCTGCTACCAGGAATTTGCGCAACACGGAAGGCTTTCCATCAAATACATCCACTGTGAATCCATGTGAGGAAAGATAATCCGCGGCCATTAAACCAGCAGGACCTCCACCAATGACTATAACGCTTGAATTTGAACCCATATTATCATCCATAGGTTAGTTAGGATAATCATACCCCGGAAATTTGTTTGGTCCGGGGTAATCGAGATTAGTTATTTAAATGCATAAGGTTTATCCAAAATTTAGACAAACCTTATGACATTAAAGGAGTGTGTAAGATATTATGCGAGTTCTTTTTCCTTGAGTAATTCTTTAATGGTTTCCAGGCCCTCTTCGAAGGTTTTCCCAATGTAATGACCAGGAACCATATCGATTACTTTTGGATTATTATCAAAGGCACTACCACCATAGGCTACTTGTGGGGCCGGATCAAGCTGATCGAGTTTCTCTTTTAAGCGTCTCATTTCAAAAGCAGCCAGTTCGGTAGTAGCGGTTAAGACGATCATGTCAGGGAATTCATAACTGGCATAATCTACAAGATCGTCAATGGGGAGGTCGGGACCAAGATATTCGACTCGATACCCTTCGCTTCTCAATAAGACAGCCATCATCAAGCTGCCGAGTTCGTGTTGTTCAGTTGGCGCACAGCCTAATTGAACATAGGGGGCATTTCGCCGGGTTGGATAAGCTTGCAGGAGAGACATAAGTCGGGCACGCAAGAAATTGGATGCATAGTGCTCTGTGGTGATTCGAATTTCTCCACGATACCAGGCTTCCCCGATGGCTACCAGGGTTGGCGCAATGATACGGCTAAAAATTGTCATCAAATCAAAGCTAGCTTGCAATTCCTTCACAATTTCAGAGGCGCGCTCTTCATTATGCTTAATAAGTGCGTTATAAATCCAGTGAGTATAAGTTTCAGGTGTCGCTTTAGGGGCTATCAAGGTGCGGGTGGGGGCAGTTGGAACTGCATCTGGCCAAACACCATTGCGAGTCATTTGTCGTAATTCTAAAACTGCATTGCTAATAGATATTCCTTCATCTACGCGTGATTTAATCCATCGTAATATTGCTATGTCACGTTCTGAGTAAAGTCGATAACGATTATCAGAGCGATGGGGATTGAGTAACTCATGTCTTCTTTCCCAAGCCCGTAAAGTAACCGGGCGGATACCAGTTTGGATGCTGACTGATTTTATTGTGTATCGAGGTTCGTCAGAAAAGTCATTTATGGTTGTCATTGCTGCTCCTTAATTTTTTCAGGTTATTTGCCTGGAGACAGACGATTTGTATAATTTATTTATAAACTTTATTGTCTATTCTGTCAACATATCCGGTCAATTCGGATAATAATTATCTTAATAAACTTACATTAAATTTATATGAGAATCAGGTGTGAATTTGAAAAAATTTTCGAAAAGCAGGATAATTCAAGCCAAAAACTGTAATTTGTTAAAAAAACAGAATAATATAGGATTCTACAAACCCTGTAAAACCTAATTTTGACCGGATTAAGATATTGGATTTTATCCCCCGATATTAACCCCAATCTTAACCCCAATGACAAGGTGTCACAACCTTGCCTGTAATTTACGGTTCTTCGATTATACTAAAGAGATATCATTTAGGAGTTATGTTATGGCAAAAGTAATGGTTTTAACTGATAGCAGTGCTTATTTACCAAAGGAAATTGTTGAACAATACCCCATTGCAGTACTTCCCCTGACATTAATTTGGGATGGAAATGAATTTCGGGATGGTGTAGATATCCTCCCGGATGAATTCTATACTCGATTGTCCAAAAGTGATAGTTTACCAAAAACAAGCCAGGTAACAGTTCACCAGTATGAGGAAATGTTCCAGAAGATTCTGGATGAAGGATATGAAGTACTTAGTTTAGGTATTTCAAGTGGCATTTCCAGCTCGTTCGAATCTGCGCAAATCGCTTTGAAATCATTTAAAGATAAACCTGTAGCAATTATGGATACCAAGCTTGTATCTATGGCTTTGGGTTTTCAGGTATTAACAACCGCCAGAGCTGCACAGGCTGGAGCAAGTCTGGAGGAATGTATTCAGATTGCAAAGGATGCTTATCCCAAAATAGGCGTATTTTTTACGGTCGATACCCTAAAATATCTCGCTGCAGGTGGTCGAATTGGTGGGGCGAAACGTTTGTTAGGAACTGCTTTAAATATCAAACCAGTTCTTGAAATCAGAGATGGGAAAATCGAATTAGTTGAAAGTGTCATCTCCAAGAAGAAAGCCATCAAACGCATGGTTTCATTAACTGAAAAAGGGATCAATGGCCGCAAGCCACTACGTATTTCAGTTTTTCATGCACTCGAACATGAAGCTGCTACAGCTCTATTAGCAGAAATAAAGGAAAGTTTAGGGGCGGAAGAGGCTATTCTTTCCCATGTGAGTCCAGTGATTGGCGCACACGTTGGGCCTGGTACGATATCAATCGCTTACATGGCTGGATAATGTAAACTGTAATGTATTTGTAAAGATATTTCCCTTACAACTTATCACTTGGTTCTATAATAATTACATTACATTATGAAACCTTGGTTGCCGTATGATAAATAGAATTCCTTCCGCAGAGAAGAAGATTACTCGCTGTCCAATCTGCCAAAGTAGTTTTCTTCGCGTTGAAGGTGTTACAGAGGAAGACGAAACTCTATACTGCCCAATCTGTGGGGTAAAATTTCGTAGTTCCCTTGCAAGTGATCATCTGATGTTTTTGGAAACTCCGATTAATTTTCCAGGAAATATCGTTGGCATCTGGTTGACGAGACCGGAAATTGGCAAGGCGTTACACGAATATCGAATAACCCTAAACAGAATTGAAATGATCAACAGAGCTCAACAACACACCATGGAAATTCCGCAAGGGAATCCTACTCGTGCACAGGCAGTCAGACAAGCACGGAGTTTAGTAGCCGCGAAAAAATCCAAAGAAGCTGTCATAGAAAATTTAGTGAAAAATTTTCAACTGACAGAATACGCCATTGAAGAGATCATTAAAGATGCACAGGCTGTTGCCAAAGCACAAGAACGACAAAAAAGAAAAACCTACCTCATTACAAGTATCATCATTTTTGCCTTATTGGTAATTGTGGCAGCGATATATTTCATTTTCCTTCGTTAAGATAAGTTTAATTGATATAGAAGAGGTGGGTTGTGATTACCATAGCTACCAGCGAAGTATGCTTATAAACAGCCTTCCACATCCCTCGTTTCATTACTTTCTTGTGAGTTCTATTGTTTATCTTTTGATTGTTGGTATTACGGATGTCAGAATTTCTAGAGCTTTTTGGATCAATGGCATGTTGGCTTGTGAACCCATGTGTCCTATCCGAAAAACCTTTCCAGCTAACGGGCCGTAACTACCACCCACCACCAATCCATTTGTTCTAAGACTTTGATCAAATTCTTGCCAACTGATTCCTTCGGGAATATTTACTGCTGTGACGGTGGGTGATGGAATAAAGGGAGATTTGATGAAAAGATCATATCCGATCGCTTCCAATTGTTCCCTGCAATACCTGGCGATAGTTTCATGTCTTTGAAAGACGGATGACAATCCTTCTTCCAGAAGTAATTCCACACTGCGATTAATGGCTGCCAATCCATGCCAATGAGGCGTATAGGGAAATTCTCCTTTCTGTTGTGCATCTTTGAATGGAAGCAGGGCATCGTATCCGACATAGTTTACTTGCTCGATAATTTCCCAGGTGGATGGGCTGATCGCTAAAAATGAAATATCACATGGGCAGGAGAGTACTTTTTGGGAGCCACCTAAGGCTAGATCGACCTGCCATTGGTCGGTTTGAATCTCAACCCCGCCAATGCTGGCCACCATATCAGCATATAAAAGAGGAACTTTGTGTTTTTCTTTAAGCTCTCCCAATTTTCGCAGTGGGTTTAAACTTCCTGATGGTGTTTCACAATGAACAACCGTGATCATTTTGGGTTCGAATTCTATAATCGCTTCCTCAATTTTTTCCCATTCATGTAAAGTTTCATTATGGGGATAGCCAATAGTTTTCACTTGTGCACCAATCGAACGTGCCATATCCCCAATTCCAAATCCAAAAACTCCTGTCGCCAATGCCAACACCTTGTCATCTGGTTGAATGGTGCTTTTAAGTGCACTCCATAAAGCGATCATGCCTTCCCCAGTTTGAAAGACGATCTGATTCTGCGTGCCAAGCAAATTTTTCATTTTTGCTTCAGTCTGGTTATAGAGCTCGAGATATTCAGGTTCGATGTCGGGAGAACCAAAATCTATCATATATGCTTCACGAATTTTTTCAGGAACTTGAACTGGTCCTGGAACCATTGGAATTGGATATGTTTTCATCACTACCTCCGTAAATTTACATTCCAATTATGCCACATTCATTACCCATTAATTGATTTTATTGGCTCTACGAGTTTACAAAAAAAACTGTTTATAGAATAATAGTTAAGGTATTGAAGCTAGAAAAGCATTTTGAGAAAGTCATTGAATGAATCATACAATACAGGGAGTTGAATAATGAGTGAAGTGATCGATCGTTTTCTGAAATATATCAAAATTGACACCGTATCGGATGTCGATTCTGAAACATGCCCAAGCACCCAAAAGCAATTGGATCTGGCACGTCTTCTGGAATCCGAATTGAATGAAATGGGATTGGAGGATGTTAGTTTGGATGAGAATGGATATGTGATGGCAACCCTTCCAGGAAATTCCAAACGGAAAGTTCCAGTGATCGGTTGGATTGCGCACATGGACACAAGTCCGGATATGAGTGGAAAAGACGTGAAAGCTCAGTGGGTAGAGAATTATGACGGTGACGATATCGTACTAAATCGTGAGCAGAGTATTGTTATGTCACCAATCGATTTCCCCGAGTTGAAGCAATACATTGGGCAGAAGATCATTACCACTGATGGGACCACTTTGTTAGGAGCGGATGATAAGGCGGGGATCGCAGCGATCATGGCTGCAATTAAATATCTCGTTGATCATCCGGAAGTTGAACACGGCACACTAAAAGTTGGTTTCACCCCGGACGAGGAGATTGGTCGTGGTGCGGATTTATTTGACATCAAGAAATTTGGAGCGGATTTTGCTTACACCGTCGATGGTGGTGAATTGGGTGAGTTGGAGTATGAAAACTTCAATGCAGCCGGAGCAAAGGTTATTGTGAAAGGCCGAAACGTTCATCCAGGAACGTCCAAAGATAAGATGATCAATGCCATTAATATCGCCATGGTTATCGCTGGCATGTTACCTCCTCATATGCGCCCAGAACATACCGAAAAATATGATGGTTTCTTCCACTTGATGCGCTTCGATGGCAATGTGGAACTTACAACCCTTGAATACATTATTCGTGAACATAACCATGAGAAATTTGAATGGCAAAAAGGGTTACTGGTAAAAGCTGTGGAGATGGCAAATTATAAATATGGACCAGGAACAGCCGAATTGATCATGAGAGACCAGTATTTCAACATGAAAGAGAAAATCTTACCAGTTTTCCATATAATCGATACTGCCAAAGAAGCAATGCTCGAATTGGGTATTGAACCTAAGATTATCCCTGTACGAGGGGGAACCGATGGTGCCCGATTGTCATTCGAAGGGCTGCCCTGCCCGAATGTATTTACAGGTGGACACAACGCTCATGGTAGGTTTGAATATTTGCCAGCCGAATCACTTGAAAAATCAGTTGAGGTTATCCTCAAGATCATCGAATTGTATACTTCAAAAGCTTGATTTGCATTTGAGAAATTTGCTAGAATAATTCAGTATGATTAAAAGTCATATAGAGGCGAGTCAGGGCTTCAAGAAGGAGAAAAGGATCAGGGTGTCAACGACACCCTGATCTGGTTTAGGGCGATTCTTTTACCTGATTTTTGATGTAATTATTATTTCAGATTTTCAATTGCTTCCCAGCGTTGTCTGATCCATGTGTTTTTCGGGTCAAAAAGGAGGGCTTGCCAGTAATTTTTGCGAGCCTGGTCAATCTGATTGGTTTTTTCATAGGCTAACCCCAACTGACTGAGTGCCCAGGAGTCCTTTGGTTTGAAATGTAAAAAATTTTCCAGATAGGGAATTGCTTCCTGAAAGTTTTGGCGGATAAGAAGAATTTCAGCCAAACCTGCCATTGCCCAATAGTATTTTGGATTTAACTGCAAGGTTTTTTGGTAATCTTCCAAGGCTGCATCCAAATTTCCCAATTCCTGGTGTAATTCACCACGTTGATAATAAGCCCACACATAATTGGATTTGATCTTGATTGCTTGATTAAAATCATTCATGCTTTTTTCGTACATTTTCATTTCCCGGTACAAACGAGCACGATGGGCAAATGCCCAATCATAAACCGGGTCAATTTTTAATGATTTCCGGAAGCTTTTTAGTGCTAATTCTGGTTGATTGAGACCTCTTTGGACTTCGGCTAATACAGCATACATCCAGGCATCATCCAATAACAATTTTTTTGATTGCTTAATATCCAACAATGCTTTTGAGAATTCACCCATTTGCCGATAGGTCTCAGCGCGTTCCACCCAGGCCGTCCCAAATTCAGGCAATAATTCCAGAGCGGTATTGAAAGCTTCCAGAGACTGATCAAAATGATGATGCAAGCGATGAATGATCCCAATTCGACAGTAAACCCATCCATAATCCTCGCGTAATTTCACTGCTTTCTCGAAAGAAGCTAAGGCGTGTTCGGTCTTGCCTAACTGCTCCAGTAAATCTCCACGGACTGCGTAAACCCAGGCATCCTGCGGCCAGAATTCTGCCAGTTGATTAAAATCAGCCAGAGCCTTTTCAAGCTCGCCAATTTCCTGATAGAGTTGCCCACGCGCACTGAATACCCAGGGGTAATCCGGCATGGTATCGAGGGCTTTTTGGTAGGCTGATAAAGCTTCAGATACCAGCCCTTGTTTCCGGTACCCTTCTGCAAGGCTAAAGTGAATCCAGGCATATTCAGGGTCTATCAACAATGCATGTTGCAGATCTTCATACCCTTCCGTAAATTTTCCCATGTCAAGATAAGTTCGCCCGCGATGTGCCAATGCCCAAACATAATCGGGTTTTACTTGTAACGCTTGCGTAAAGATCTCCAGAGCCTGAGGATAGTCTTGAATTTCGCGATGAGTTTCGGCTAACATCGCCAAAACCCAGGCATCATCTGGCAGGAGGCTTTTTGCAGTTTGCAGATCTTTTTGAGCTTTATCAAATTCCTCCAACCAAAGGAGGGTTCTTCCTCTTTGTGCATACGCCCAACCATAAAACGGGTCCAATTCCAGCGCTCGGTTCAACATCATTAAAGCTTCTTTGAAGCGAAAGATCTCCCGATAGCAATATCCTGTGTGCGCAAGCACCCAGGGGTTATCCTGATTTCGTTTGAGGTAATTCATATACTCCAGGATGGCTTCAGGAAAATGTTCTTCCCGTTCAAATAAGTATCCACGAGAAAGAATCATGTCCTCATCCTGAAAATCAAGAGGATCTTTAGGATTTTTCCCTGTTTTTTGGAATTGTCTTTCTGTTGCGGGCATGATTCTTTCCTTTCCTTAGAATTATTTTAGCGAAAAACTAAATTTTTTATTAATTTGAGTCCTAAAAATTACTACAACCTGTTTCAATCATTGATTTGATCTGTTATAATGCCTGAGACCAGTAGGAAGATAGGATTTTGATTATTGAAACAGGAAGCTGTTAAAAGGAGCATATAATGGTAGAAAGAACCCCAGATATTGTTGTACAGGATATGGTTGTCAGTTTGGATTATTCCCTTACTGTGGATGATCAATTAATTGATTCAAGTGATGGGTACGGTCCTTTACAATTCATTCAAGGACATAGAAATATCATTCCTGGATTGGAAAAAGAATTATTTGGTATGCAAATCGGTGAAATGAGAGAAATCACCGTTCAACCCGCAGAAGCATATGGTGAATATGATGAAAGCGCATTTGTGGAAATTCCAAAAGAACAATTCCCAGCGAATTTTGATTTTGGGATCGGAAAAACTATTCGATTAAGTGACCCTCAGGGTCGTGTCATCAATGCTAATATTGTAGAAATTGGTGAAGGAGATGTCCGTTTGGATTTGAACCATCCTTTGGCAGGCAAGGAATTACACTTTACTGCCAGGATTGTTGACCTTCGCATGGCAACTGAAGAAGAATTGGCTTCTGGTCGTTTGGGTGGCGGTGGATGTTCCTGTGGCAGCGGTGGCGATGGCTGCGGCGGTGGCTGCTGCTGATAGTAAAAAAAATTGGAGGTTGATTTGAAAAGATCAACCTCTTTTTTTATCTCCGAAAAGCTTCCATCACCCGATCTTTTACGATTGCGCGGTCGACGATTGGAGCAGGATAATGGTTACCGTTGATGCAATGAGAGCTTTCTTGGATATCAGCAGGCATAGTCCAGGGCTCGTGAAGGTATCTTTGTGGTACCTCTTTTAATTCAGGCAACCAATGACGAATAAAGGATCCATTGGGATCAAATTTTTTGGATTGCAATATAGGATTGAAGATACGGAAGTAGGGGGCGGCATCCGTGCCCACTCCCGCGGTCCACTGCCAACCACCATTATTGGCGGCTGGTTCACCATCCAACAATTGTCGCATGAAGTACCTTTCCCCCAACTGCCAGTTATGCAGCAGGTCTTTGGTGAGGAAGGAAGCCACAATCATTCTGCCGCGGTTGTGCATCCAGCCAGTGCGGTTAAGTTGGCGCATACAGGCATCCACGATCGGATAACCGGTCAGCCCTTGTTGCCAGGCTAAAAATTCTGCTTGGTCGTATCGCCAGGGGATTTGACGGCGGTGGGCATAAAAAGATTCTTTGAGCACGTTGGGGAAATGATAGAGGATGGAGATAAAAAACTCTCGCCAGATTAGTTCATTGATCCAGGTTTCGACCCCCTTTTTTTCTTCAATCGTTTGAGCCACCTTGATGGCCTGGTTGGCACCTTGATAAACACTGTGGATCGATATCAACCCAAATCGCAGGTAAGGGGAGAGGCTGGAAGTGCCATCCTGATCGAGCATGTTGCGTCCATTGGTGTATTGAAAAATGGGTGCTTGC
>CAYSFA010000129.1:0-9690 GCA_964430025.1 uncultured Anaerolineaceae bacterium
ATATTTTCTTTAGTGGATTAGGGTACGATGTGGATGTTGCCCCACGTGGTGAGGATGCACTGGAGAAAACACGGCAAACGATGCCCCATTTAATTGTTTTGGATATTATGCTACCTGATATTGATGGGTATGAAGTCTGTCGGCGATTAAGAACCAATACCAGGACCAGCCATATTCCGGTGATTTTCCTCACCCAAAAGGATGAGAGAAGCGATAAATTGCAAGGGTTGGAACTTGGAGCTGATGACTACATCACCAAACCATTTGATATTGAAGAACTTAAACTAAGAGTTCAAAATGCAATCGCGAGAGCTGAGCGTGAAAGCCTCACTGATCCGCAATCTGGGTTACCGTCCGGAAGATTGATCGAAGACCAATTAAGAAAAATCATCAGGGAAAAAGATTGGGCTTTGTTAGATGTAAAAATCAACAATCTCGATCCATTTAAAGAAGTGTACGGCTTTATTGCAGCCAATGATGTTCTACGATTTACAGGGATGCTGATTGGAGACGTTCTTGATGAGGTAGGGATGAGCACCTATGATTTTATTGGTCATGCGGGAGGAGATAATTTTGTTGTCATCGGCGATTATGGTCTTGCTCAAAAATTAATCACGGCATTAAAAGAAAAATTCTCAGAAGCAATTAAGACTCATTACAACTTTATTGATCGTGATCAAGGATTTGTGACGATAAAAGATGAAAAAGGGAATTCCAAGAAATCACCATTGATGACATTATCGATTGGTTTTGTCTCACCTAAAACTCATTCATTCGCTGATATTCGAGAAATAACAGAAATTGCTGCTGACGAACGTAGGAAGGATCATTAAGCTCACCTCAGGATTGTCCCTTTGATCATAAATTTTTTATTCGCGGTAATCGTTTTATTCTTAACTGCAATATTGATTCTGGCAGTGTATTTACTCCTTAAGAATAAAAATAAACCTGGAATCCAAAAAAAAGCGGAAAAAATTTATGATTGTCCAGTAATTGAGGTTCAAAAAGGAGGAAAAGTTGTTTTTTACAATGATGAATTCAGAAACCTTTTTGATTTATCCTCAGGTTCTGTTATTGATCTTCATAGACTTTCACAAAAAACCAACCAACCTGAAAAATTCTTTGAGATTTTCACCAACCAAGGTTCATTCCATTTTGAAATAAATCAAATTTCCACTGATATTACGAGTGTTGAAACCCTTGATGGAATGTTTGTTACTTTTCATGCTTATAAATCAAAAAATAGTGAATCCAGGACCAGTGATAATGTTTTATCAGAGGAAAACCAAAGCCTGACTTCCAGAGAATTAAGTGAATTAGCGAAATTCTCTTATTCCTTAAAGGATATTCAATCAGAAGAAGACTTGTTTGCAAGAATTCTCAGTAAGTTAGACGGTTTTCTCCCAGTTGAAATCTTTGGGTTTATTCTTTTTGATGAACAAACCAGGTCATTGGAAGCAAAAAAGCCATTTAATGGCATCCCAGACCCAATCATCGAAATTATCAAAACAAAAATACCTGCCGAATCCAAAGCTGAATCTATTTTATTTTCTAATGATGTTTTGATCACAGACAACGCGAAGGATAATGGAATCTGGGAAGATTTAGGGTTGTCCCATTTTGCCACGGCAGCTTCCATAGATGAAGCAGTACTAATTCCTTTGACTCCTGTAAATGAGGTGATGGGGTACATTTTAGCAGCCAATCACCATGACGGAAGAAATGCGTTTTCTCAGGATGAAATTAATTCTCTGATCATTATCGCTAATCAATCAGCCCCGATCATAGAAAACTATTACTTATTATTAATAGCAAGGAACCGGACTTATCGTGCTGAAGCCTTGCGTAGAATATCCTCTTTAATCAGTTCAAGTGCCACTTTGGAGGAGATACTCTCCTATTCTGTAAAAGAGATAGCCAATTTATTAAATGCGGATGTTGGTTCAATATATTTGATTGACCAGGAAAATCAAAAATTACAACTCAACCAAAATTCCTTGGTTGGAACTAATGATTTGATCAAGGATATTCATGAAATATTGATCTCGGATTCTGTGTTTACGGAGACAGTGACCTTCCAAAAAAAACCATTATTGCTCGGCAGATTCGATGAATTGATTCAAACCCCACTCTTTTACGACAAATTACTGAATAGACTAAACCTACAATCAGCAATCATATTTCCAATAATTTATAATGACCAATCAGTAGGGGAAATGTTTATTGGAAACCGCCTGGCAAGTTTTTTTGATCAAAACGATGTAAGCATCATTGCATCAGTGGCAGCAATGCTTGCAAATTTCATAGAGAAGGAAAAATTATCAGCTAAAGCACTCGAAGCTTACCAGGAAAAAATCGAACAAGAAAAATTAGTGACTGAATTACAAAGAATTAATCAATTCAATCAACGATTAATCTCCTTAAAAATGGATGAAATACTTAGTGCTTTTCTCAAAGAAAGTAGAAAAATCCTTCCAGTTGGAGCTGCTGGTTGGATAGGAATCGTTGATGAGGATTCGCGATTTCTCGTTCCGAAATATGTCGAAGGAATCTCTGATTCTATTAAAGAAATAAAATTTTACTCTCACCATAAATTTTTGAGTGTTTTTCCGAACGATGTTCTTGTTAACAACTACCTTGATTTTCAAAATTATTATGAACTAACCGAAGAACAAGCTTCCATTTACCTTGCTTCTACAAATTTTCAGATCCCATCAGGTTGTTTATTAGCACAAATACGAACTCCTGATCGACTGATTGGTGTTCTGGTGTTGGAAAGTTATGATAATGAGAACCCAATTAACGACGAGAATAAATCGATCATTCAATCCTTGTTACAACAAGTTAAGATGGCGATTACAAATGTTGAATTATTTGAGAAAGCAGATCTCCAATCGAATCGGTTGAGAATTCTTTCAGACCTTTCAAAAACCATTTCCTCCACCCTTGATTGGAAAATCCTGCATGCTTCCTTACTGGTTCATTTGAAAAAGCTCGTCGAATATGATACTGCAACATTATGGACTAAGGAAGGTGAAAAACTTCGAATTAAAGCAACCCATGGTTTTATGGATAAAGAAAACCGAGAAGGGATTGTTGTTCAAATTGAAGATTCTGCTTCAATCAGGGAAATGTTTGAGACGAGGAGACCGGTTCTTATTTCCACCATTGATGAGAATTCATATATCTCTTCAAATGATGAACAGTCCCATTTGTCCTGGTTGGGAGTTCCATTAATTTATCAATCAGATGTAATTGGGGTGATCGCTTTGGAGAAAAAGGAAGTGGATTTTTTTACTGACGATCTTGTTCAGTTGGTCGAAAATTTTGCTTCACAAGCAGCAATCGCACTGGTAAACGCGGATCTCTATGAAAAATCAACAGACAGATTAGAGTCGTTGGATGAAAAATCAAGGGTTTTGGATTGGTTGAATCAATATTCCTCTGAAGTGAACAAAACACTGGATATTGAAAAAATTTCCCTTTTGGCGATTAATCATCTTACGGAATTACTCCATTGTGATCAGGTATCCATTTTCTTTTTATCTGGAAAAAGTGATCAAATGGAAATTTTCCAATATGATAACCAGGAAATTACAAAGCAAATTATCTCGATTTTTGATGTTCCAGTATTTCAGCAATTAATTCAAACTCAGGGCACTTATTTGATCATGGATGTAGAAAATGAACCTGGGATCGATCAACTAAAACAACTTTTTTTGATTCGGGGAACTAAATCAATTCTTTTAGTGCCTTTACTTCACCAAAATTTCGTTTATGGATGGATCGGTGTCGAAAGCAAGGAACCCAGAAAATTCTTCCATGAGGAGATGGAACTTACGCAAGCGATTGCAAATCATTCTACGCTGGCGATCAGAAATGCCAGCTTGTACGCAGAGTCTAAATCTATAAATGATAATTTAGAAAAACGGGTGGAGGAACGATCCAAAAACATTCTTATTGAAAAACGCAACACTGAAATGTTATTAAAAGTTGCCACCGAATTAGCAGGGAGTCTGGATGTTGATCAAATTCTTGATCGTATCCTTATGATCCTGAATGACGCGTTACAAGTTTCTGGCAGTCTGATTTACATATTAGAAGGAAGAAAAAAAATTCAGATCAATCGAGATTTTTTGATCGGCACTATTGATTTAGAGAATTCTCAACTTAATGACCTCCTCCAACAAGCCATTAATACTAAAACTACAGTCTATCGATCAGATTTCCCAATTGATACAGGTAAAACAAATTGTTCCAGCTGGATTATTACGCCTTTAATTTTTGGGGAGATGGTTCTAGGCGGATTGATAGTATTTCAACAAACACCAGATCGTTTCATACCAAGGGATTCAGAATTGGTTCAAGCTGTAGCCGGGCAGATCAGCCTGGCGATTAATAATGCGGAAATCTTCAAACTCGTTCGTGATCAATCTGAATATCTGGGTTCAATGTTGAGAGACCAGGAAATAGAGACCAGCCGTACGAAAGCGATTTTAGAGGCAGTGGCGGATGGTGTACTCGTTACTGGAGTTGGATCAGAAATTATTCTTATCAATCCCTCCGCTCGAAAAATGCTTGGAATTGATGGGAAAATATCCAATTTGTCTTTGCAAAAATTGAATGAGTTTTTAGGGGGAAGAATTCAAGATTGGTTAAGAGCTATTGAAGATCTAACCTCTCATCCAAATAGCAAACAGTCTGAGAGAAGTTTTAACGCGAAATTTGAGTTACCGGATAACCACGTCATTTCTGTCCATTTAGCACTGGTCATGTGGAAAAATGAATTGTTGGGAACAGTTTCCATCTTTCGTGATATTTCCATCGAGGTCAAGATGGAACAATTAAAGAGTGACTTTATTTCAAATATAAGTCATGAACTTCGTACGCCTTTGACCTCCATCAAAGGCTATGTAGAAATTTTATTATTGGAGGCTTCCGGAAAAATCAGTCAACAACAGAAAACCTTCCTGAAAAAAATTAAGGTTAACACCTCCAAATTAACAAAAATGGTGGATGAAATTCTGGATGTGAACAAAATTGGTTCTGAAAATATAAATTTGGAAAAAGAATCTGTAAATCTTATCGAAAGCATTCAAAAAGTCGTCGCTGAAAAACAATCATTGGTTGATGAAAACCAAAAAAAGATATCCTTTCAAATTATTCATGATGGTGAAATCCCAATCTTACTGCTGGATCGATTGAGATTTGAACAAATAATTAATAACCTGCTTAACAACGCAATCGATTATTCTTTAGATCAAGGGGAAATCTTAATCAATATTTCTAACAGCGAAGGGAAAATTGATTTAGAAATTGTCGATCACGGCATTGGCATTCCTGTGGAAGAACAAGAATTGGTATTTGATCGATTTTTCAGAGGGAAGAATGCAGTTGAAATGAATACAGCCGGTGCTGGTTTAGGGCTTTCGATAGCCAAGACTCTGGTTGAATTGCAAGGGGGTACTATTAGATTATCTTCTTCAGGCATCAGGGGAGAAGGAGTAAAAGTGGTCATTACTTTTCCAGTGAAGACCATTGAGGCGAAACGATGAAAAAAAGGATTTTGGTGGCTGAAGATGAACAGGATATTCAGGAGTTGCTTGAATTCACCCTAAGATATGGTGGATATGATGTGATCTGTGTTTCAAATGGAAAAGAAGCCTGGGAAGCCACCCAAAAACTACATCCAGACCTCGTATTATTGGATATTCTTATGCCGGTAATGTCCGGGTTGGAAGCATGTAAATTAATAAAGACCAGCCCAGAAACAGAGAAAATTCCAGTCGTATTTTTAACCGCCAAAGGACAAAAATCTGAAATCAACGAAGGATTAGAAGCTGGTGCAATTGATTATTTACTGAAACCATTTTCGCCGGAAGAATTGAACAAGCGTTTGATGGAGATTCTTGAAAGTCAGGCATGAGCGCGATATTCATTGATAGTCATCTGGTACATTATGAAGTGATCGGAAGAGGAAAACCGGTCATATTTTTACATAGCTGGTTTGGTTCCTGGCGATATTGGGTTCCAACCATGCAAGCGATCTCAATAACAAACCGTGCTTATGCTTTGGATTTATGGGGATTTGGAGAAAGCGCCAAGAATAAACAATATTCAATCGATCATCAGACTGATTTATTGAATTCATTTTTTGAGAAAATTGGTTTATTTCAATGTGCCCTGGTTGGGCATGGTTTAGGTGCGGTAGTTGCCAGAGAATTTACCAACCGTTTTCCTGATTGCGTGGATAAACTCATGTTGATCGGTTACCCATTTGGTGATGGACTGATTAATAATAAATTTTTATCAGGTGAGTCTGTTGGGTTGATGGAAAAAATGATAAAGAGCTCTACTGATTTGGAACCAATTAGAAATGACGAGTTGAAGAATGATCGTGAAGCTATTAATCCGAGTTTCATCGAACTAGGGAAAAGGTCTATCGAAAAACCTTGTTTATTTGTTTTCGGGAAAAATGATTTGATAGTCAAGACACCTGATGTTGACCATATTTTCAACTTGCACCCTGAATCCAATTTGATTGTTTTTGAAAACACCGGTCACTTTCCGATGCTGGAGGAGAGCAGTAAATTCTCAAGATTATTAAGTGAGTTTTTAGAATTGAGCGATGAGGATACCTTGCGAAATCTTCAAATTAAAGAAAAATGGCAAAGAAGGGTCAGGTAATTCTAATCTTATGAAAGGTCAGAAAGAACGGTCCCTAGTCTTTTATGATGGTACCTGTCCGTTTTGTACATTTAGTGCAACCAGATTAAGAAAATTGGATTGGTTTCACCAACTGGAGATCATTGACATGTATTCACAAGGAGTCTTGAAGGAATATCAAATTCCATTGGAAGACGCGACGCGGCGAATTCAGGTCATCAACCTAAAAGGTAAACGAAAAGAAGGCATGGATGGCCTTCTGGCGATATCTTTGCGGCTTCCAGCACTTTGGCTATTAGTCCCATTTTTCCGGATACTTATTTTAATTGGGTTAGGGGACAGGATTTATGATTGGATTGCTAAGAATCGTTTTTTATTTCCGGTGCCAGGTTATTGTCCACTACCTGAGAATAAATCGACTGAAAAAAATTGATCATCGAACGAAACTTTGCCATCCTTTTGTGTTTGCTTGACAGTCAGGTCAAATAACATATACTAAAAAGAAGAAGATAAGGAGCAACGGGGAGCCGATAAACCGGCTGAGAGGAGAATTTGAACAATTCTCGACCCGCAAACCTGATCCGGGTAATGCCGGCGGAGGAATATGCGTGAAATAGGATACCCGCCGGTTGGCGGGTTTTTTTGTGAGGAATTGATGGATGGAAAAATAGCTGCATTGTTTGTGAATGGTGAGTTAGAAAAATCAGACAGGATTTTGAATTTGGTTTCATCCTGTAAATTAATCATCGCTGTGGATGGAGGATTAGCTCATATAACCAAACTTGGATTGATCCCTCATGCCATTATTGGGGATATGGATTCTGTTGATAGGGATGATCTCAAGTATTTTGAGGAGATTGGGGTAGATGTCCGGAAATTTCCCGCCGAAAAAGATCAAACTGATTTGGAACTTGCAATTCAATATTTAATCGATCTTGGGTTTGACCGAATTTATTTATTTGGCGCTACTGGAGGTAGGTTTGATCATTTCTTAGGGAATATGTATTTGTTAACAAATCCGGATTATATTGGAAAAAACATAAAAATTATTACCAACCAATATGAGATGTTTGTTTGTAAGAAAATGGAATCAATATTTGGCACAACTGGGGAGCTTGTTAGTTTGTTGCCCATTTCTAAAAACGTCTTGGGTGTTGAGACACAAGGCTTGAAGTATCCTTTGAAAAAGGAAAAATTGAACCGCTGGGAATCACGTGGAATTTCCAACATTATGATGAATGACGTTGCAGTAGTGCAGTATCAGGAAGGTGTCCTTTTATGCATTCATTACTTTAAAGGACAATGATTGAGAGGTAAAAAAATGAAGAAGAAAATATTTTTGTTCATGACAACCATGATTCTTTTATTGATCAGTGGATGTACTGCCAGGTCATCTACTAGAGATGTGGAGAATGGCAAAGCTTCTGAACGAGTACTCAATGTAATGACGCATGACTCTTTTTCTGTTAGTGATGAGTTGGTGCAGGAATTTGAACAACAGAATAATGTGAAAATTAATTTCCTGCTTTCAGGGGATACTGGTGCGGCATTGAATAGAGCGATTCTTACAAAAGGCTCGCCTCAAGCGGATCTTTTTTTCGGGGTAGACAACACTTTTATTTCTCGCGCGATTGAAGAAGAAATCTTTGAACCTTACAGCAGTCCATTATTGGAAAATGTGAATGAAGAATTCAAAATTCAATCAAATATTGTTACTCCTATTGATTTTGGAGATGTTTGTATCAATTATGACAAGGTGTATTTTGAAAACAACAACCTCAAGGTGCCAACATCATTTCAAGATTTATTAGCCCCGGAGTTGGCAGGACTTTTAGTAGTTGAAAATCCTGCCACCTCATCCCCCGGTTTGGCTTTTATGATGGCAACCATTACGGAATTTGGAGAAGTAGGATATTTGGATTTTTGGAGTGCGTTGAAGAATAATGGCCTGGTAATTGTGAATGACTGGGAAACGGCTTATTACACAAACTTCAGTGCATCTGCTGGTGCAGGATCGCAACCATTGGTGGTTTCCTATGGGTCAAGCCCGCCAGCGGAAGTGATTTTTGCTGATACAGAATTGAGCGATGCGCCGACAGCTTCTATTGTTGAGAAAAATATGTGCTTTCGACAGGTTGAATATGCCGGTATTTTGAAAGGCACCAAAGAAAGAGAGTTGGCTGAAAAATTTATTGATTTCATGCTTGATGTTCCATTCCAGGAAGATATGCCTTTGCAAATGTTCGTTTTTCCTGTGAATACCAAAGCACAATTGCCTGAAGAATTTGTCCTTTATGCCCAAATTCCTGAAGAACCAACCGCCCTTGATCCAGAATTAATATCACAATCAAGAGATAAATGGATCCAGGATTGGACTTTGACAGTGTTGAGGTAATTTTGGAAAGAATCCAAAAAAACAGGCGTAAATTAGCTGAAATTTTGATATTTTCGCTACCTTTGTTTTTTTTGGTTTATTTCTATTTCCAACCCTTAGTGGCTAATTTTTCAATGGCCTGGAACGCGTTAATTTCTAAAGGAACCAGCGTATCCTCCATAGAAGTCATCACCAGGCCATTATTTTTCACTTTTTGGCAAGCTGCGCTATCAACCTTGCTCACCCTTTTGATCGGATTTCCAGCAGCCTATATTTTCGCCAAATATAAATTCTGGGGGAAATCAATATTTCGATTATTGATGACCCTCCCATTCATCATGCCGACTATAGTGGTCGCGAGTGGTTTTAATGCTTTGTTAGGACCAAAAGGGTGGTTAAATATTCTGTTGCAATCCCTATTCTCTTTAGAACAACCTCCCATCC
The DNA here is from genome assembly GCA_964430025.1 of uncultured Anaerolineaceae bacterium. GTDB lineage: Bacteria > Chloroflexota > Anaerolineae > Anaerolineales > Anaerolineaceae > UBA6170. The sequence goes on from CAYSFA010000129.1 coordinate 9,485, forward strand.
AGATTATGAACACTTTGGTGGCTATTCTAATTGCTCATGTTTTTTACAATACGACGGTGTTTATACGGGTAGTCGGGGGAGCGTGGAGTCAGTTGGATCCAAAGTATGAATTTACGGCAAGGACATTAGGAGCATCCACTCAAAATGTATGGCGGCATGTTACGTTGCCACTACTCAAACCTGCTATATATTCAGCGATATTGTTG
>CAYSFA010000130.1:0-6493 GCA_964430025.1 uncultured Anaerolineaceae bacterium
GTTTCCCTTCGGTGGAGAGCCGTGTGTTGTTGCAAAATTTTAATGATGTGTTTCAAGGAAGTAGCATCAACTCTCAAACGTTTATAGTCATCGTAACGCGTGGCCATCAATTTGATAAATCGGTTTTGTCTCAAGCCCTCAAAACCCCAGCTGCCTATATAGGGATGATTGGCAGCCGAAGGAAGATCAAATTAACTTTTGAAGTGTTGAGAGAAGAAGGTGTTTCGGATGAGGAATTAAAAAAGGTGCACACGCCGATTGGTCTGGATATTGGCGCAGAGACACCAGAAGAAATCGCTGTCAGCATAGTGGCTGAGTTGATTCAAAACCGAGCTCAATTGAAAAAATAAGACCTCAGGCGGCCGGATCCTTTAACAGCAAACCATAAGATCTATTGAAGACCGGGTGATCGATAATCCCGTCCCACATCATGCTGGGTTTTTCATCGAGCAATCGAAACCCTAATTTTTCATACAATTTACAGGCAATTTCATTCTCACTGGTAGTACCGAGATGAACACCTGGCACTTTGAGATAGGATAGCTGGTCGAGGTAAACCTTCATTAATCGAATTCCAACCCCATACCCGCGCCATTTTTCATCAACATTGATATGTAAATGGGCAGGATATAAGCGAAAATCAACAGCTGGGTGAAGGTGCTTCCGTTTAGATTTCAGCATCCTCAAGATATATTGGCGGGCTTTTGGCCCAACATTGTAATATCCTGTTAACAATCTCCAATAAACCCTGGGGTTGATTTTTTTGTTAACGATCTTGTCTTTGCGTTTGGTATCGACACAGCCGGTGATGAAACCGATCAATGTGTCACCACTGGTAGCCACCCAACAATGTTCTGGTTCGTAATCTGTGTAATAGGCATAGAAAGAATCCAGAAAAATGCGGCGATCCTCCATATATTTTTCGATCGGTTTTCCAAAAAAAGCCGTGTCAGCTGCAATTTTGAATAGCCCTTCCCGATCATCAGCATGATAAGGTCGAATCGATAAGACATTGGATTGGCCAATCCATTTCATGTATTCCCTCCTAGGCGGGTCAAAAATCGGTGATACAAGACAATGCTACCGGTAACAGCCACATTATAGGATGCATCGCGGATTGCTTCCAGGCTAACTATTTCATCACATTGTTTTTGAATATAAGGTGGGATGCCATTGGCTTCCGATCCGAGCAGGTAGAGTGCTTGATCCGGATGTTGGTAGGTTGATAAGTTCTTTCCACCCATTTCAATTCCTATGATTTTTGCGCCAATGGGACGATGAACAAGAAAATCATCCCAGGAAGGATATGAACGAAATGGAATTTGCATCCGTGTTCTGGATGTGTCACTGGATTGGCTCCGTCTTAATTTTCCAATCGTAAAAATTCCAGCTGCCCCAAGTTGGTATGCTGAACGCCATAATGTACCAATGTTTTCCTGGTGGACTGGAGCATAAATACCAATTTCAAAATAAGACAATTTTTACCGGTCCTTATGAATCATTCTTCAAGGTAGATTGCTGACCTGGCGTGAGTTGTTCGGGGATGAATTCTGGTCCATCACGAAAAGCATCTGCCTGTCCACGTTTGATTTCCTGCCAAAACGCAAGCGCTGTTTTTTGTTTATCTTCGGAAAATTTATCCAGCCACTCTTTTAGTTCCGGATAGTTTAATCCCTGGGTTTGCCAGTATTCCAAAAATGAGATGATCAAATCAATTACCCTTTCACTGTTCCAGGGAAGACTTTTCATCTCTTCCCGATCAAATATCTCCTTTGCCAGCTGGAACTGGTGGGCCTTGTAGTCCACATCCAGGTCGTAATGAGCGCAAAGGATTTCGTCGGTGATCGATTCTGCCCATTTACGGTGAAAGCGACAAATCCCACTATTATCATTGAAGAATTCATACACCATGCGTTCAACATTTTTTCTGCCTATTTCATAAGGGGGTAGAAATTCATTATTGTAAAAGACAAAGTATTTTCCCATCACCGGCATCGGGCTAACCATTCCAGGAGTCCAGTATTGATTGGGCACCATATACCCTCTTTCACCGTGACGAATGAAAACAGCCCGATCGGTGGTGTTCACTTGATATAGGTTATCCAGATAACGTGCAGCAGCGCGAATACCCTGGCGGAAAATGTCACAACGTCCATCGAAAAGAATGGCGTCTATGATGGCATTGGCGTAATTTGCATTTTTTTGAGAGTCTTTTACCACATCAAATTGGGAAGAATCAACAGCGAAATCGAAATTCATTTCACTGACAGGAGGAAAGCCAAAATCATCAGCATATATCAAACCATTATGTAAAAGCTCCATGATCCAGGAGATCGTTCCCCCTAATTGAATCGCGTCAAACCCCATTGCGTCCGCATGATCATTTAGGATTTCTGCTGCTCTTTGATCAAACACCCCAACTTGTGGTCCCAAGGCATGATAAGGTTCGTAATCTTTTTTGTATTGGTCTTTCATCTTCTTGCAGACAACCGCGCATGGCTCACCACAGTGCTGGAAACTTTTGGTGGCGATGGTTTCCTCATTGAATTGTTTCAAATAATGCTTAAGGATGAAATTTTCGTGTTGGGCAAATCTTTCATCAGAAGTTTTGTAAATCGATTGATAATTGAAACTCATGATGCGGTCGTCCATAGTGCGCATGTTAACCCCGAAAGTACCACCTGTTTCAAATTCCGGAAAATAACGATATTTTTGGGTAACAGCCAAATCGGTTTGAATGGTCTTTTTTCCAAAATGATCCAGAAAATATTGATCTATCTCCGTTGAATCCCTTAAATCCGGATCTTCCCACTCTCCTCCAAAAATACATCCAACTACATTGTGGTATTGTAGCATTCGTGAACCCAAGCCACCACGGCCTGCCCAATCGATTACATGTGCCAATGCACCTTTGCGAATTGGGTTGGATCCAATTATGCCTTCGTTCGTATACCTCGAAGCAGGACCGACAGCGAAAATTCGGAAGCGGTTCTCCGGATACTCTTTGGCATAACGATCAAATATCGCTTGTTGCAGTGCATAAAATCCGTAAAGAGGGGTGCCGTCTTCTAACGCGTATCTGGTCCAGATAGAGTCAACATTTATTTTTTCAATTCGAACTGAAATCTCCCCTTGGACATGGTTCAAAATAATAACGGATGGGTCACCACATTTTCCCCGCAACGCGACAAAGTTGACGCCTAAATTGTGGAATGAATATGCAGCTCCGCCCATGCTGGAGATATAAAAACCATCCCATTGTGGACTCCAACTGGCAAAAACCAACCTCCGGGATCCTGGAATGGAACTACCAGCCAATAATCCTTCCCCAAAGGTGAAGCTATCCGGATAGGCATTGTAGCGATACCAGCCATAATCAACTGGTCCTAAAATTCTTTTATCTTCCACAGGTCTCACATACCAATTCCCGTTGTGCAAGTGAACTGTTAACTCTCGTTGTAACACTGGATAACCCATAAAAACCTCTTCCTATTATTTTAACGTGTTTTCAAGATTGGATTAGTCAATGAAGCCAATGACAAACTAATCTATAATCAGTACACAGGTGAAAAATGATTGACTCAAATTTTGATGATTTGCTTAAAAAATTAGAAGCAGCATTTAACAATCGGAAAGAGTTGTTACAAGATCCGACTCTCACCGCCATTAGATTGTTTAATGGATTCCTGGAAGGTGATCCACGCTGGGTGATTGAGTTGTTTCGGGAAACATTGGTGATTAATGACCATCGCAACCCTTCTGATCCTGAGTCGAATGATGTTACAAAAATAGTCAGGTCGTTTTTGGAGAGGTTGCCCCAATTGAAGGCTATTTTATATAAGCAGAGGTATGCCAAAGATCAGAAATTGCGCAATGGGATCATCATCCTTGGTGATCAATTGACAAAACAGATCAATGAATTTGGAATTCTTCATCAGGTTGAATTAACAATAAATCAGGATTCCAGCTTATACCTGGATACTCGAAATTTACGTATTTGGTTAAGAGAAAACATGAATAGGAAAAGTGTTATTAACACTTTTGCCTATACCGGAAGCTTAGGCGTGGCTGCTCTGGCTGGTGGAGCGAAAAAGGTTGTTCAGGTAGATCTAAATCGAAAATTCCTGGAAGTTTCACTCAAATCCTGCGCATTAAATAAGTTGTCCACAAATCATATGAAATTAATCACGGATGATTTTTATCGAGCGGTGGGTAATTTTAAAAAATCCAATCAATTATTTGATTGCGCGATTATTGACCCACCATTTTACTCCAAAACAACCTCTGGAACAGTTGATTTGGTGAACGAAAGCACCAGGATTATCAATAAAATCAGACCTCTTGTAGCACATGATGGCTATCTGGTGGTGGTAAATAACGCGCTTTTTCTCAGTGGAAAGGAGCTCATGGACCAACTGAATGATTTGTGCCATGAAGGTTACATGTCCATTGATCAGATCATCCCAGTTCCTCTGGATGTTATCGGGTACCCGGAAACGATCGTTACCTCTCCCCCCGTCGAGGTTGCGCCATTTAATTACTCCACCAAAATAGTAATTCTGAAAGTAAACAGGAAAGACAAACGTACTTCTTAGAATGAAACGCCTTGAACATTGGATTTAATAGTGAACTCTATGGAAAAATATGAAGATTCAAAATAAAAAAATCGTTGTGACCGGTGCGGCTTCCGGAATTGGGAAAGCATTGGTGTCTCGCCTAGGTGAATTTGATTGTGAAATTCTGGCAGTGGATCGCAACGAAAAGAACTTAATCATGGCTATCCAGAACTTGAAATATTCTCTAGCAAAAGTTTCTCCTTTTGTTTGTGATATAGCAGCCCCTGAAAATATTGATGAACTGTTCAATCATGCTATCCAAACCATGCAGGGAATTGATCTATTTATCGCCAATGCCGGATATGCCTATTACGAACAAATCCATCAGGAAGATTGGCAGCGTATTGAGCAAATTTTTAAGGTCAATGTGTATTCGCCTATCTACACCGCCATTAAAATGAAAAATCTCCATAAGGGAAATCCATACAAGGTAGTCATTACCGCATCTGCGATTGGAAGATTGGGTTTACCGGGTTATGCGTTGTATGGGGCGAGCAAAGCGGCTATTGATCGTTTTGCCGAAGCTTATCGCTTTGAGTTGGATGACCCTGCCAAACTGGCTTTGGTTTATCCGATTGCCACCCGTACCAATTTCTTCCAGGAGGCTTCTGATCATAAAGCACCAATCCCATGGCCATCACAAACTGCGGACCAGGTTGCCAGGGCGATCATTCGAGGGATTGAAAAGGATCGCAAAATTATCTATCCCTCTTTTACATACAGGATCTTTCTGGTTTTAGGAAAATTCATTCCCGGTTTGTTTCGTTTGGAACAGGAAATTGAGTTAAGACGCTTGAAGACCTGGATAAAAGAAAACCAGAATAACTAATCCAACGTCATGCGATAAAGATTTGTTTCGACTTTAGAGAAACCAAGTTTTTGATATAAAAAGTTGGCTGCTTCCCGAGCAGGCCTGGAGGTGAGATTGACCTCTTTTGCCCCTTTATGCTTCGCGTAATCGATGGCAGACTGGGTCAATTGTGCAGCGATTCCATTCCTGCGGGCAGCCTGATCGACTACGACATCTTCAATCCAGGCATGTAACCCGGTGGTGGTGCGATAAATGGCGAGGTTTAACATTCCCAGGATGGTTCGGTCGTCGTCGATTGCTACCCAGATGGTTGTCGAGCCAGAATTAATGATTTGTCTAAGCTGATCTTCTTCAGGAATAGGGCTGAATTGAGTCAGTTGAGGAAAAAGGTTTTGAATTCCTTTTAGCAACTCAGGCTCAAAATGTTCAACTCTTATGATTTCAATCATCGTTCTTTCCAGTAGTTGAGGAAATTATTATTGATCAACAGGTAATGTTTTTACCGCCCGATTGACATGGTTATTTTTATAATTATGCGATAACCCTTCAATCGTGAAAATGATTAAGCCAAGCCAGACAATACTAAATCCAATTAATTGACTGGTATTAAACGGTTCATCATAGATAAAGACACCGATCAGGAATTGAATGGTTGGGGCAATATATTGCAAAATTCCAATGGTGGATAGTGGAACCAAAGGTGCGCCGGAGGCAAATAAAATGAGCGGAACTGCTGTGATGATTCCAGAGAGCATGAGCAGGAAGGTGGTAAGGGGGCTGGCATGGCCAAACGCAGCGGTACCATTCACCTCCATTACGATCAAATAAATTACTGCAGGAAGGAAAATCGCTCCGGTCTCAACCGTTAAACCATGCAGGGAGGGTAATGGAGCAACCTTCTTAAATAATCCATAAATACCAAAGGAGAATGCAAGTACTAATGCGATCCAGGGAAGTGACCCGTGTTCTATGGTTAGATAAACAACACCGATGGTCGCCAAAGCCACCGGTAACCATTGTAATTTTCTCAATCTTTCCTTTAGGAATACGACCCCCAGGACAACAC
>CAYSFA010000130.1:6503-9640 GCA_964430025.1 uncultured Anaerolineaceae bacterium
TTGTCTCCACGACGAATCCGGCATTGACACCCCAAACGTAGGTCAACCAATTAACCGCCAGAAGGGTACCAGCAATTGCATAGATGATGATAATTTTAGTGTTTAGCGATTTAATGATCTTTCTTAAATCTTTTCGCAGAACAATTAACATCATCAAAAAGACAAAAGACCAGGAGACACGATGCGCCATAATTTGTAACGCAGGAGCTTCCTGAAGAAATTTAAAATAGATTGGAAAAAACCCCCATAAGGCATACGCCCCGAAAACAAAAATCAATCCTTTTTTCATCGATGTGACACTTTCTTACCATCCAATGGACGCAATCATATCAGAGAAATGAAATTTGTGATGGGATTTCGAGCAACAACCAGAACTAAATTTGTTGGTATAATCGTATCGGCGCCTGGGATGGTTAAAGGAATAACATGAAATCATTAGCATTTGTTCTGAAGTTTGCTCGTCGCTACACATATCCTTTGGTCTTGACCATAATCAGTATGATTTTGTTAGTGGGGGCACAATTACTGATCCCCTGGATCATTAGGTCATTGATCAATACAGTAACCAGTGGTGACTTGACCAGTGAAAGTTTTAATACAATCACCACACTGACATTGATCGCCCTAGGGATATATTTGGTAAAGGCTGGTCTTCAATTCATTCGTTCCTATATGGCTCATATCGCCGGATGGGGGGTTGTTGCTGATCTTCGTAAAGAGGTTTACAACCATTTACAGAAACTCAATTTAAGGTTTTACGAAGACAAACAAACCGGCCAAATGATGTCACGGGTGGTCAATGATACGGATCTGTATGAACAACTAATTGCCCATGCTGTCCCTGAATTGGTTGTCAATGTCTTAACATTTTTTGGAGTAGGAGCAGTTCTAATCAGTTTGAACTGGAAATTGACTTTATTCTCCATGTTGCCAATTCCATTAATCATCTTTTCTTTGCGTTTGTACGCCAAACGAGTCCGTCCAGCTTTTGTATTTAGGCAAAAGGAACTGGGGGAATTAAATGCAATTCTGAACGACAACATTTCAGGTATCCGCGAAATAAAAGCCTTCACCCAGGAATCGGTTGCTTTGGAAAAGGTTGGAAATCGGGTTGAGCATTATCGGGTTTCTTTGCTTAAGGCTTTAAAGTTAATGGCAACATTCCATCCTTTTGTCGAATTCACCTCCTCACTTGGTACTCTGGTTGTAATTTATTTTGGAGGGCGATTAGTGGTTGATGGAGGGCTGCCGATTGCTGATTTAGTGGCGTTCTTCCTTTATCTTGATCTCTTCTACCAACCGGTACGCAATTTGAGCGTCGCCTGGGAATCTGTTCAGACCGCCCTGGCAGCCTCTGACCGGGTATCTGAACTATTACAGGAGCAGCCTGAACCATTACATCAACCGGATGACGTTTTCTTAAGTGAACCTGTTCAAGGTCATATAAAGTTTGATAACGTGTTCTTCCATTACAGTGAGGGGGAGAATGTTCTGGAAGAAATTTCGCTCGACATTCCAGCAAAAAGCGTGGTCGCATTAGTGGGTCCCACAGGGGTGGGGAAATCGACTATGGTAAGTTTATTGCCAAGATTTTACGATGTTACCCAGGGAAGAATCACGCTGGATGGCCATGATATTCGTAATGTTGAGTTGGAAAGTTTAAGACGTCAGATTAGTATCGTTTTGCAGGACGTATTTCTCTTCCATGGAACGGTACGTGAAAATCTCTTATTTGGAAAACCGGACGCCAGCGAAGAAGAGATGATCACAGCTGCAAAAACTGCCAACGCTCATGAATTCATTCTTCAACTGCAGAATGGTTACGATACTTTGATCGGGGAACGTGGGGTGAAGCTCTCCGGTGGGCAAAAACAGCGTATTTCAATTGCAAGGGCGATCCTTAAGGATGCTCCGATCCTCATTTTGGATGAAGCCACCTCAGCGGTGGATACCGAGACTGAGTTGTTAATTCAGCAGGCACTGGAACGCTTGATGGTTGGCAGGACTGTGATTTTAATTGCCCATCGATTATCCACCATCCGTAATGCGGACCAAATTGTTGTGCTTGAAGGCAAACGAATTGTTGAAAAAGGAAAACACGAAGAATTAATAACACAAGACGGATTGTACCAACGGCTGGTGAATGTCCAGCAATTGTTACAACCAGTTGCCAGAGCTTTTTGATACCAAAATGAAATTAATTAATTCCTTGACAGAAAAATGAAATAGTGTGATATACTCTAGCTGCCTGTAAGTAAGGCTCGTGAGCAAATGCCGCTGGACCTGAATGTCAGTGGTATATTTTTTTACCGGTAGAAAGCCGGTGTAAGGGATACTAGGAAGAATGGAAAACAAATTGTATGTTGGGAATTTATCCTACGCAACGACAGAAGATGACCTCAAAGCCCTCTTCTCCAATGCTGGGACAGTGACCTCGGTCGCCGTGATTAAGGATCGTGAGACCGGAAGGTCCAAAGGATTCGCTTTTGTTGAAATGAGTACCAAAGAAGAAGCTGACAAAGCTGTCAGCCAATACAATGGGTATACGATGGGGGATAGAGATCTGCGCATCTCAATCGCCCGACCTAAAGAAGAAGGTGGACGCCGTGATTTTGGTGGCGGAAACCGTGGTGGCGGAAACCGTGGTGGTTATGGCCAACAACGTGGTGGCGGATTTGGTGGAAACCAGGGCGGCCAACGTGATAGAGGTCGTGGCGGTCAACGTGGTGGTGGTAGCCAGCGTTACTAAACCAACGCTGTTTCACAAGAAAAAAATTTTTTAGAAAGTAAAGGAAAGTAATAAAATGTCAGAACGTGTAAAAGGTACAGTAAAATGGTTTAATGGGACAAAAGGTTATGGCTTTTTGGCTCGCGAAGAAGGTCCGGATGTGTTTGTACACTATTCAGCCATCAATGTAGAAGGTTTCCGAACCTTAGAAGAAGGCCAACAGGTCGAATTCACCATTGAATCTGGCCAAAAAGGCCCACAGGCTGCCGACGTCGTCGTCCTGTAATCAATACAACTCACTTTGAAACCATAAAACCCCATCGCAAGATGGGGTTTTTCTTTTCAAAAAGGTGTTCATCACGGGGATTGGCAGGGTGAATGGATTTTTATGGAAGTGCAATAAAACGCA
>CAYSFA010000131.1:0-9350 GCA_964430025.1 uncultured Anaerolineaceae bacterium
GGCGGACGACACCCGTACCCCAATTCTTCTGGATATGGCTGATGAATTCTTAGCCGAATACGGTGTGGAATTGGTTGTCGAAGACCTGGGTGTTGTTCAAGACATCCGCTCACAGGTCATCATCGCGATCCCTGCTGGCGAAGGTCCTGACATCTTCATTGGTGTTCATGACTGGCTTGGCGCGCTTGTAGATAGTGGCTTGGTTGCTCCCCTGGAAATTGGTGACAAAGCCGATGAATTCGTCGCTTCATCTCTGGAAGCTTTCACCTACACCGATGGAAATCTCTATGGAGTTCCATACGCAACTGAAAACCTCGGTTTCTTCTACAATACCGATTTAGTTGAAACCCCTCCCACCACCTGGGATGAAGTTCTTGAGGTTGGCCGAACCCTTCAGGATGAAGGCCTTGTTCAGTACGCGACCGCCATCGGTGGTGATCCTGGTTACAATGCTCTCCCCATGCAAACTGCCTTTGGTGGTTATGTATTTGGTACGGATGAAAATGGTGCCTGGAATGCCAATGATGTAGGTCTTGACGGTGAAGGTATGGTCGAAGCTGTCTCCTGGATTACCGCGGCAGTGGATGAAGGCTTAATGCCAAACACAACCGACTATGAAACTGCTCACTCACTCTTTGAGACCGGTCAGATCCCATTCTTGATGGCTGGTCCATGGGCATTGGATCGCATCCGCGCTTCAGGTGTCCCCTATGCTGTTACCTCATTCCCGGATGAAGGTGCTCCTTTCTTAGGTGTGCAAGGCTTCATGGTTAATGCATTCAGCGAGAATATCCTGTTAGCACAGGCATTCTTAACCGAATTCGTCGCAACCCAGGAAACTATGCAGGTTTTGTATGAAACTGGTTTACGCCCCTCAGCTTATAAATCAGTGCTCGAAGTTACGGAAGATCCTGATCTGAAAGCAATGGGAGAAGCTGGCACAAATGCCATTCCTATGCCGAACATCCCGGAAATGGGTTCTGTATGGAGCGCCTGGAACAACGGTATTACCCTGGCAATCACTGGCCAATTGTCTCCTGAAGAATCAATGATGGATGCTGCTGAACAGGTTCGCGCTCTCATTCAAGGTGCCTTGGCTGGTATGGTCAACCTACCCGGAAGTTACCAATCATTAGCTGGTTGTGGTGCTGACTGGGATCCTGCCTGTGAAGCAACCGCCATGGTCGAAGGTGATGATGGTTTATTCACACTCACCGCTGAAATTCCTGCTGGCGAGTATGAATTCAAAGTTGCACTCAATGGTGACTGGGGTATCAACTATGGCTCCGATGGTCAACAAGATGGTCCTAACTACGCTCTCAGCCTGGCTGCAGATAGCACAGTTACCTTCACTTATGATCCAGCAACTCTCTTAGTAACAATCGCAACAGAATAATAGTTCGTCTACTGAAGGCCGGGTGTTTCTCACTCGGCCTTCTTTTCGTATCTACCTAAAATTCATATTAGTAGTGACAAAGGTGGTGATATGGCTGCAAATCAACCTCTTATCCCCCAAACTACGGGTGAACCTGCTATCAAGGCACTCCTGCCAAAACTTGTTCGATTCTCACTCATCGTTGCTGTAGACGCAGCGGTCATTTGGTTTCTTTCACGATTATTTTTCCTCGGTTATTATCCTTTCGCTGCTGCAGTTTTAATAATCACGCTATTTGCTAATTTTATTGTTCTTAAGCAACAAGCCTACCCCATTCGCTGGATGTTAATTGGTTTGGTATTAATGTCCTTATTCACCATTTACCCCATCATTTTCACCGTGTGGGTCTCCACCACGAATTATGGCGAAGGGCATCTAATCACCAAAGAACAGGCAATCATTCAATTAGAGAGACAAACCTTTCTTCCCGAAGAGGGGAAGGCATATGGTTGGACAGCTTTTAAATCCCCGGCTGGGGATTACCTGCTCTGGTTGATCGATGCGGATGGGAGTGGATTCCTCGCTAAACCTGGCGAATTAATCCCCCAACCTCAGGTAGGTCAGGAAGGGATCACAGAGTTTGATGCGAAAGGCATCCCAGTCTCCATCGAAGGGTATCAACGTCTTAATACTCTCATGGCGGCGGCAGATAAGAATTTGTCGAATATATTGTTTGGCGAGGATGATAAGACAATCCAGGTGCGCTCACCGCAAGAAGCTGCTGAATTACTACCCCTTTATGTGTTTGATCCCGATCAGGACGCGATGATTAACCAGGAGACTGGTGCGGTTTTTAAGAATATACGCGGTGTGTTTTCTGGTCCGAATGGACAACTACTACGCCCAGGATTCATCGAAACAGTGGCAGCCGGAAATTTCAAGGAGTTTTTTACCAGCCCAGCCTTGCGAGGGCCATTGGTTCGGATCGTTCTTTGGAACTTTAGTTTTGCAATTTTGAGCCTCGTCCTGAATTTCGGATTAGGCCTTCTGATCGCCATCATGTTCAATGAACCAAATTTCCCATTTAAAAAAATAATCAGGTCCTTCTTAATCCTTCCATACACTGTTCCTGCATTACTGACAATATTAATATGGCGTGGAATGCTGAACCCGGAGTTAGGGGTAATTGACCGTTTTCTTGAGGGTCTATTTGGTTGGGCACCACCCTGGTTCACTGATCAGTGGTGGGCAAAGGTAGCTATTTTATTGATCAACCTCTGGTTGAGTTATCCTTATTTCATGCTCATTGCGAGTGGTGCTCTTCAATCCATTTCCGAAGATTATTACAACGCAGCACAAGTCGATGGGGCCAGCCCCTGGCAGCAATTCTGGAATATTACCATGCCGCTACTTTTGGTTGCGGTCGGTCCCCTATTGATTGCATCATTCGTTTTCAACTTTAACAACTTTAATCTAATTTATATTTTCAATGCAGGTGGTCCGCCCATGTCGGGTACACCAACCCCTGCGGGACATACGGATATTCTGATCAGTTATGTTTACAATTTGGCTTTCTCTGGTAGTAGTGGAATTAATTACGGTTTTGCGGCTGCTATTACCATTATCATATTCCTGATTGTGGGGATCATAACACTTCTACAGTTTAGATATACCAATATGTGGGAGGAGGTTAGTAAGAATGTCTAATTCAACTATAAAAAAAGAACGGTACGCCTCAATGAAATCTCAACGCCGATTAAGCATTGGAGTTCGTTTATTTGTGGCGGTAATCCTAATCATTTTCTCAGCTTTCCCGATTCTTTGGGTTATATCAGCCTCGTTTAATCCCACCGGATCATTGGCAACCCAAACGCTGATCCCGCAAAAGTTTGGTTTCGATAACTACCGCGAGTTGGTCACCTCCGGTGCATTCCCCTTCTGGACCTGGTTTGGTAACTCCTTGAAAATATCCATTACAACATCAATTCTTTCCTTAGCCATTACAACAATCGCCGCGTATGCCTTTTCAAGGTTCAGGTTCAAGGGACGCCAATTTATGCTTAAAGCTATTCTGTTAATTCAGGTATTTCCAGGACTGCTGGCATTGGTGGCAACCTTCCTGATGATCTCCCAGATTGGGGATGTAATTCCATCTTTCGGATTGAACACACATGCCAGTTTGATTCTGGTTTATCTGGGTGGTGCAATGGGCATTAACATCTGGTTGATGAAGGGCTTTCTGGATACCATCCCACGTGAAATTGATGAATCAGCCATGGTGGAAGGGGCCTCTAATTGGTACATCTTTACCCGCCTGATTCTACCGCTCCTCCGCCCTATTCTGGTGGTCATCGCCATATTGAATTACATCAGCACCTATGGTGAATTCGTGTTAGCGCGTGTCCTCCTCAAGAGTAATGAAACCTACACCTTGATGGTAGGATTACAAATTTTCGCTGGCGCGCAATTCAATCAGCGATGGGGTATCTTTGCAGCCGGTGCGTTGATTGGGGCCTTACCGATTATGATCATCTACTACGCACTGCAAGATCAGATCGTGGGTGGTCTGACGGTTGGAGCAGTCAAAGGATAATTGATTTAGGGTATTTCATGAAAAAAATTTGTTTCAATCGAAAACCGGAAGTTAAATCCGGTTTTCGTTCTCTACTCAGCCTGCTTTTCATCAGTTCGATCATTTTGGTCACTGGTTGTCAACCCGCACCCATGTTACCTGCTACCGTTTCACGAGAAACCCCCACCACGAGTGAAGAGTTGCCCACCAAACCGGCTCCTGAGCCCACGAAGGTGGAACCAACTCCGGTTTACCCAGCCATGCCTGATTTGCCGTTCTACTTAGGTGTCGATCTCTCGTATGTCAATGAAATGGATGATTGTGGGGCTGTTTATCTTGAAAATGGAGAGCCACGCGATGCTTATGAATTATTCGCTGATCACGGTGCAAAATTAGTGCGTGTGCGACTATGGCACAACCCAGACTGGACCGATTACAGTGATCTGGAAGACATTAAAAGAACCCTGACCGGCGCCAGAGAAGCAGGAATGGCAACCCTTCTCGATTTTCATTACTCCGACAATTGGGCAGATCCCGGAAAACAAGCCATCCCGGCTGCCTGGAAAGACCTCACTGAGGAAGAGTTAATTCAGGCGGTCTATGATTACACCTACCAAAGCCTGGCTGAGCTAAACGAGATAGGTCTGATGCCAGCTTATGTTCAGGTAGGCAACGAAACCAATTCCGGATTATTGAAGGATGTTATGAATCTGGATTGGCAAAGGGATGCAAAATTATTTAATGCCGGGATCCACGCAGTTCGAGATGTTGCTGCTGCAACTAATACCAACCCAAAAATCATTCTGCATGTTGCCCAGCCCGAAAATGCTGGTTGGTGGTTTAAAGAAGCAACCTCCAACGGAATTCTTGATTTTGATGTAATTGGTCTTTCTTACTACCCTCAGTGGAGTTCCTTCTCGATTAGCGACCTGGGTGGTCACGTCAGTTACTTGCGCAACTTATATCAGAAAGATGTGATGATAGTTGAAACAGCCTACCCCTGGACAACTGAAGCAGTCGATGAAACAGCCAGCAACATCCTTTATCAGGGAGTACGGGAATACCCGATCAGCATCGATGGGCAGCTTCAGTTTATGATTGACCTCACCCAGGCATTAATCTCCAATGGTGCCAAAGGGGTAGTCTATTGGGAACCTGCCTGGGTATCTACCCAATGTTCCACCCGATGGGGACAGGGTTCTCATTGGGAAAACGCGACATTCTTTGATTTCAACAACAACAACGAGCTTCACCAGGGAGTTGAATTCCTCAGTTATCCCTACAACTACCCTGAAATCCTCGTGGATGGCATAATTGATGCGAATTACGTAGGTCCGATTTTGGAAGATGAAGTAAACGACAATTTTGAATCACATCCCCACCTCGATCTGGTCAGTTTGCATGCCGCTGAGAGTGATGAATCCCTCTCTTTGGCGATCACCATCCAGGGCAACATCTACGAAGACCCCTGGGGCAGCTACATGGTTTATATCGATACTACCAATGATGAACATGGTGCAGATGTGGATGTTGGACGACGACCCATCACGGTCAATGACCCATTCATCCCTGAATACCGCCTCGATATTCAAGCCTTAGATCGTAAAGGGACGATCAGTGGGACTTATGTAATGAACGTTTGGAATGAAATGGAATGGACGACCACAACAATCACTTTTGGAATCGCCATCAAAAATGGACAACCATCGGTGATCGAAGTTCAGATTCCCAAAAGCGAATTGGGTAATCCTGATTTCGTCAATCTGGCAGTTATCTCCACGGGACGTGGTAGAGTACACACAGCTGGTGATATTCTAGGCACGAATATCAGCCCACAGGATTGGAAAGAACCTGTTGTTTTGGATCAATTTATCAGGTTTGATTTGTCAAAATAAAAGCGGAACTTCCCCTAACTTCCTACCTTAATTAACAACTTTCAATGCGCCAGCCGCCACCGGATCAAAACCCACAGGCCAAATGGTGTCCTGATCATACCTGGCGTTTCTAAAATAAGCGTCTTCCAGATGAGCACCCATCAAATTTGTTCCTCGCAAATCCGCTTCGTCAAAATTGCAGCCCTTCAAAAAAGTGCCTTCCATATTTGCATTTTTCAAGGTAGCGTTTGCAAAACAAGCTCGTTTCATATTTGCATCTTTTAGGTTTGCACCTTCCAAATTAATGCCCATGATGTTTGATCTTCTGAAACTGGCTCTCTCCAGGTTTGCTTGAGCTAAATTGACAAAAGAAAAATCTGTCCCATAGAAATCAGCTTCCGCTAATTCAGCCTTTTCGCCACCTTCTTCTCCTGCCAAATATTTCTTGTGTTTATCAAAAATGATCACTACATCTTCGTACAAATATTTTTTCATAGGAATCTCCTACCTAACCAGTAAACAATTTTCACTTCCAATAAAACTGTCGGCTTCTGTTTTAACAGAAAAAATATGTAGCACTTTCTAATGTAAAAGTTCTGTATGGTCAATTAATTTTCCATCAATAAACGCTTTTACGGCTTCTTCAATATCTCTTAAATCTGTAACAACAGGTTTGATATCAAATTGCTGCATGCTTTGATAAGCGCCAATTCCCATACCACCACAAATTAATGCTTTGCAATCGGAGATTGCTTCTGCCATGCTGGCGTGTTTTTTGTGAGAGCCTGAATCCGTTCCATGACCTACACCAGCTTCATGATTATGATCTTCATGTTGGGAAACAAAATGACGATGCCCGATCTTTTCCCGTAATTCTCTTTGTGTGACTTCACCTTCTTCAATTGTCAACACTAAATAATACGGTGCTCGGCCAAAGTGCTGACTGATGGTTTTTCCATCGTTTGTAATTACTGCGATTTTCATTGATAGCTCCTTTTGTAAATAATCTAATGAGAAATGCCTTCCCCCAGACTCTTCTCTTTCATCAGTTGGATAAAGAATTAATAATACCTGTGTAACCTGATCTCCCTTGTTTTCCCAACAATGTGGGAGATGCGCTTCAAATAAAATACTGTCACCTTTTTGTAAAGAAAATTCTTCCTGGTTGATACGATAATGTAAACTGCCTTCCAGACAAAAAACGAATTCGTGACCAGTATGGACGATCATACGATCCCCACTACCCATCCCCGGTTGTAGTGTGACAACAAAAGGTTGCACCACTTTCCCAACCAAATCTTTTCCTAAATTTTGCATCTGGGTTCTGCCTAAGACTGCTAATGGTCGTTGATCTGATTGGGTGAAAACAACACGTTTTTCAATTTGCTCTGTCTCAAAAAATGTGGTGATCGGAACATCCATTGCTTGTGCCAGTTGTTGTAATGTACCCACAGATGGTGATGACTTCCCATTTTCTACCAGACTTAACGTGTTGACATTCAAACCACTCAACTCTGCCAGCGCTCGTAATGAAAGACCGCGTTTGGTACGTAAATCTCGCAGATTACGCCCTACCATCAATTCTGCTGGAGTCTGTTCTAAAGGGTCACCATCGCCTTCAATTATAAAATTCATTGTCACCTTAATCGATCGAAAGAATATTTTATACCAAAATTATAGTACAATAATGAATTTTTACAATGGTTTTGTCCCATTCTAATGATAATCATCCTCTTTAGTGATGACAAAAAATATCCGTCAAGTATTACTTGACTTCCAATGAAATCTATACTAATCTAATATAAGATGCTCATGTGGGTTAATCTAAAAAATTCTACAATCAGAATATCCTAATTTTATCCGAGGTATTTATGGCACCAGATCGCAACCCCGGCCAACAGCTAAAAAAATTACGCAAAGAGCGTGGATTAAGTTTACGTGAGGTAGCTCGAAGAACTGATTTGACTGCCTCCTTTCTCAGTCAGGTGGAGCATGGCACATCCAATGTGTCCATCGATTCACTCAGAAGAATCGCCGAAGCTCTCGACGTCCCAATGATGCATTTTCTGGAAGAAATTCCTGTGGATATTGAAGATATCAACGAACATATCGAGCCAGTCCCTTGTGAAGATGAAGACCGCACCAAAGCTTACTCCCCTGTAGTACGGGCAGGTTGTCGTCCCCGTCTGATCCTCCCCCCATCCGGGTTGGAATATCAATTATTAGTACCGAACTTGAGCACCAAGTTGGAAGCAGTGATCGGCCGTGCATCCCCAGGAACTGGCAACATCGCACGAAAATTACGCAGTGAAACCGAAGAGTTTATTTATGTGCTCACCGGTGAAATATTGATAGGTCTGGACGAGGAAGAATATATATTACGTCCAGGTGATTCAATCACATTTCGGGGAGACCAGTTATCAAGAATTTCCTGTGCATCCGTGGATCGTGATGCCTCCTGGATTTCAGTAATTACCCCGCCCATCTTCTAACTGGATTTATAGAAATTTTCCGATTCTACCTGGATTTGTTCAATCCTGGTTTTTCCTGGTAGATTCTACTAATTAAATTAAGTCAAACTTAACATAACAAATTATTACTTGACATTTATACATATAATCTTGTATCTTTAATGTATCATTTAACACCCCAAATCCTGAGGAACCAATGCTACATTCAATATTTTCCCGCCCAGAATTATCTCCAAGTTTTATTAAAGACCACAACCAGGAGGCTAAAGAGGTTTGGGGAGCATTCCATGCCGGAAAACCTATTCGCCCACCGGTAAAATTAGGAACAACCGCCCAGTACTTTATTTTTAATCGAAATTTAAATCCGAATACTCAAATCACTTTTCAGGAATTTATGACTAATGCAAAAGTGATGTTTGATTTCAGCCTTAAATCAATTGTTTGGCGTGCTTTTCACATTGCACCTTATTGCGATGATCCAATAGAACTGCCCGATGAATTTATCCTAAAGGTGGATCTACAAAATTTTGATGAAGCTGTTTACTTTGGAGCACCTGCAAAATTTGTTGCAGAACAAGTGCCTGATTCACTGCCCATTCTGACAGGCAACAACAAATTTGACCTGTTTGGGAAAAGCTTTCCTGACCCCTTGCATACCGGCTGGTATGCAAACGCGATGAAAATTCATGAAGAATGGCAGGAATATTTAGCCAAGAATCCAACCTATATGGATAGACCAGTAAAAATTGAGCCCTTTGGATATTGGACATCAGGGCTTTTTACACTGGCAATTGCCTTAAGGGGGATGGAACTTCTCACCGATATCTATGAAGACCCTAAATACGTTCAGGACTTGATGGCTTTTCTAACTGAAGCAACCATTCAACGGGTAAAAGCTTTTCACAATTTCTTCAACCTACCCTTCCCTGGTGAAGATCTCTTTTTTGCTGATGATGCCATACAGTTAATTTCCACCCGAATGGTGAAAGAGTTCTTGCTCCCCCATTACATACATTATAAAAATTCTCTTGTCAATAGCGACCATATTCGCATGCATC
>CAYSFA010000132.1:0-306 GCA_964430025.1 uncultured Anaerolineaceae bacterium
CAGGTGTCCATGGTTCCTCGGAATATACTGACTTTTTAACCCGTTTGCCGCTCACGAAAAACAAGAGCAACAAGAGCAAAAATCCAAGACCCATCAGCCACCAACCGGAAAAGCTTATTTGGGTCGCGATGTCCATCACCCAGCCGCTGATGATCAACAGCAACCCTGCAGGTAATAACAATTTTTCTAAAGACGAAGGTGATTTTTCGTTCTGGGCGGTGAACCCACGCGCTGTCATCGCTTCCGCGATTTGCATGGCACGTTCCAACCCACCAATTAATAAGGGGATGATCAGAGGCAGCCAAT
>CAYSFA010000132.1:316-1123 GCA_964430025.1 uncultured Anaerolineaceae bacterium
CACGGATCTTTTTCAATTGTTGTCCTCGGATGGCTTGCGCTTCGCGGATTGCCTGGAACTGTTTTTGAGAGGCGGGAATGAAGGTGATAGCGATGGTAGCCACAACCGCGACCGGATGAAAAGCCTGTGGAATGAGGTGAACCAGGGAGTGCGCTGTTACCACTTGGTTTAATATCATGAACAGGGTGAACATCCCGATCAGGATTAGTCCGTTGGTCAGGCCATACACCAACGCTTCAAGGGTGTAATTGCCCCCCAAAAGCGGAAACTTATCAGAAATTTGAAAAAGGATCGTCTCTCCAAAACGAGAAATGAACATATTCAAAATCGTGGATAGGGTTATTACAGAGAAGGAAAAACTGAAAAATTGTTTAACTGTGTTGCTGGTATCCGCAGCAAGTTGGATATGTATTATCAACAAAACCAGGTCTACTAACAAAATGATGAGCGGATTGCGGGTCGTGGTGATGATCACCAACCCGGAGACAAGCCAGACAAGCCAGGCATAGGTATGAACTTTCATGACTGCTTGCTTTCTTCGGTGAGATGCACAAAGTAAAAGCGATTTTGGAACCTGCGTAACACCTGGATGGTGGCCCGGCCGAAAAAAACAAGCAACAAAATATTGCCAATCGCGCGGGTTGTGTCCCAGATCAGGGAAGTACCCAGGTAGAATACACCATAATTCCGTAGGGAAGTTGCCAGGTTTGAGCCAGCAGTAAAACTCTGATTGGCTGGTCCGGCAAGAAATGGCCAGAACCACAGATTGGTGATAGCGCCATACAGGTAGCCCCACAGGAATCCGAA
>CAYSFA010000132.1:1133-4564 GCA_964430025.1 uncultured Anaerolineaceae bacterium
GCTTTCCATCCATCCTGAATAATTTTACGATGCGGCGTGCCAGCGCAGCTGACAGACCGACCCAACCCGCGGTTAACATCTGATTGGGCAACCAGGGGCCAACACCACCGGTGATTAACGCAGAGACAAGCATAGTGAGGGTACCCATCAGGAAACCCATTCTTCCACCAAACACATAACCCGTGACGAGAATGAGGAAAAACACCGGGCTGAAGCCGCCCAAAACTGGTAGGGTCAGGTCGATAAAGCGTAAGACGGAGTTAATGGCTATCAGAATGCCCAGCAAGGCGATTAATTTGGTGTTCAGGCGATATTGTTGGATTTCAAATATCAAAACAACTGTACACAAAGCCAGAATCATTGCCATCATCAACGGCAATTCATTTTGACGATTGGAAGAAGAAAGCCGCTGCGTGGTTGTTTCCAGCAAAGGATAAATGTACGCGAACACACCCAGGCTGGTTGTGAGAATGTAGATCACACCAGCCAATAATTTTTCTTTCATATATTCTTTTTCTGGCGTAATAAAACCAACATAAGCGCAACCAACACCACTACGATCGCCCCGAAGACTACGTATTGGGTAAAATTCTGGGTCGGTGGGGTAGAAGTTTCAGTATTTTCAATTTCTGTATTACTCTCTACCAGAGGTAACATCACAGAATTGGTTGGATCAGTGTTTTCCGCCACCACTGCGGGTAGAAAGAGAGCTGCCTCTTCGCCACAAATCTGATCTAAGGTCACTAACGAGGGGGGTTGAGTTCCCCAACTCCAACCGTCGATCGTGCCTGGTTCCACCTGATGCGTGTTCGCACCGGCTCCAGCATAAACCCATTCCGAATCAAGTAGATGCCAATACGACCAATAATCAGGCATTCCACAGAAACAATTGCCACTATCACAACCCTGACCTTCAACGCCACAGACTGCATTTCCCATTCCAGGGTTTAGGTTAGCTTCCAATTCCAGACCAGATTCCACCAGGAGGTCATAGCCGCTGAGGGTTTCGCCGGAAAAATCTACACAGCGCAGAATGGTGCTGCCATCCGGCATGGCAATCACCAACCCAGCTTGATTCAAATCCGGTTCATCCATGCCCGTTTCACTCGCCGAAAGGGGCTTAAATAATGGTTCCGTCGCGAACCCAAGCAGGGCTTCCACGGTTGAATAAACATTGATAAAGCCTTCTCCGATGCTCCCATCCGGTTGAACTGCAGCTTCCAGGGCAGTTTTGGGTGTGGAAGCATTGATTTCCCAATTAGAAATGTTCTCTCCCGCGGTAACCAACGCCAGGGTAATCCAACCTGTGCTGTCCACATTTAAAGAATTTTGATCCCACTCAGGTTTCCAACCACCATTATCCAGTTGAGTCTCACGGAAAAACTGCAGGGCTGCTTGAATGGAGGGATGATCCTTTTGAATTTGCCCACTGGAGAGAATCGCGACGACAACCAGAGCTGTGGTGTCCGGGTCTGAGCCAAACCCATTGCTCCAGGTACCATCTTCCATTTGGGTACCAACCAGGTATTGAATAGCGGATTCCGGAATTGGAGTGCCGGAAGCTGCCAGGCCTAATATCGCTAATGACTGACTGAGATCCGTAACCGCACCAAAAGCCATGCCACCCACAGCTTCAGTACTAAAACTGCCATCCTCGTTAATCGTGTCCAGGATCAATTGTGGCAGTTCAGGAGGGGCAGATTGATAGAGCGAGAGGGCAGTGAGAATTACCCCGGCATTCCCTGGAAAGAGTAACCCATTTTCATCGAAAATATAGGACTCATAATTCTCTAACAGATATCCTAATGGGGTCTTTCCATCTGTGGACACAAATTGACTTGGATCGATGCTGATGGCTTTCAGCCCAAGAAAAGCCCGTGCTGTCGTGCCTACGTCAGATTCCTCCGCTAAGCCTGGAAAACCACCATCTGCCAATAGCTGATTGCCGAGATATTGAATGGTATTGGTCAGATCAGGCAACTGGGTTGATTGGGCTGAAACGGGCTGGCTTATGGGTAAGCTAAAAACAAAAAGCGTGAGAATTAGGAAAGCGAAAAAAGATTTGATTTGTTGCATGTGAATTTTCTCCTCGGAAAATGATTTGAATGCAACAACGGAAACAGCTTTCTCGTTTCGCGAATGGATTTCAACAAAAAACCCGCCTATAAGCGGGAACTACCCTGATTGCGTGGGCACTTCCCTTTCCGCGAAGGAATGATCGAGCCGAATTAAGGCTGGTATTCGGACTTGTTCTTGCGAACTTACCGTTGCGGGACAGTATTGGACTTCCACCAACTTCCCCATTTAAGCACCACGCATCCGGGCGTTAGGTGCACCTTAACCGTTATTGAATTAGCTTGATTCTATCGCTGCTGAGGAAGAAAGTCAATTAAAAAGGCTCACGAAAATTTTTAATTTTCATCTTAACACTGTCTACAGGATATAATTAAAAAATCTCATCGAAGGAGAGTAGATGTTTTCAAAATTCCAATACAATCTCCAGGTTCCTGAAATTAGTGTTTCTTATAATACAAACACTACCCCAAGCGATGTATTTGAAATAACATCTGGAAGCATAGTAGAGATCACACCCCTGCAACGAATTTCCTTGCTCAATGCCCTGCATGATCGAAAAACGCCTATCATTTGGGTTTGCCTTGAAGCTGAAGACCATGATCCTGGTCGATTCTGGTTGAAGTTACTTGCCGCGTTTCGCAAATTTATCCCACATGCTGGGGAAGAAATCCTTGCTGGGTTGATGGATCACCACTCTCAACCACTGTTCAACAATGTTGCCAATGTTATTGAAATCCTCCAGCAAGGGAACTTTACCGTAGTCCTGGAGAATTTCGCGCACATTCAAACCACTGCCTGGTGGAAGGCGATGCTTCAGGAGATTGAGAAACAAGACCTTCACTTCCCATGGTTGGGAATCAATTACCTACCCACAGAAAAGGCCATTCCGACCAGCCTGGCTAATAACGTGATATCAGGGTTACAGGTATGGGATGTCATTTGGCATGGGTGGTTGGAAAAAGCTGGATGGAAATCTACGTATGAGGAAATGTTCACCTTATCTGAGCAAGGCTTCTTCTCATTATTAAATTTAAGGTTCGGCATTCCTATTGAGGGTTGGGCTGAATTAGCCCAATTGGGATTTGGACTTCTTGATCAAACCGAAAGAGAAGCTCAATTGTCCAATTTGGTAGATTGGTTAATAATGAATGGAGAATTGCTGGAAAGTCTGCGTGTACTCATTGAATTGAAAGAGTTTGAACAAGCAGGAGATATCCTCGAAAAATATGGTGAGATCTGGCTGGAAGCAGGCTTTGATCGGCTAGAGCTGCTTTTTTGGTTAAGAGAATTACCCGGGGTGCTGTTGGAAGCCAAACCACAATTATGTTGGTTGGCAGCCAAAGCTTGTAAAGATC
>CAYSFA010000132.1:4574-9348 GCA_964430025.1 uncultured Anaerolineaceae bacterium
TAAATCTAAAAATCTTAACGAGCTATTATATTAATCATGCTGAAAACACGCTTTTATCTTTCTCCCGTTTCAATCGGAATCAAGAGCAGTGGAAGCAGATAGAAATTAATGATGCAGGCTTGAAAGTTGGCACATTGTTAGAAAAAATATCAATATTAAAGGTTTAGGGCATAGGCCATGTACACATCAATACAAGAATTAAAAAATGATTTTCAAATACGTCCAGCAAGAATGGAAGATGCTGGTATTGTTGCAGATTTATTCAATCTTTGCTCACAAGAAATCATCGGTAAAAATGATTTTGAAAGTGGTGAATTAACCGCCGGTTGGAAAGCGTCCAATATCGACCTTGAAAAAGATACCTTAACCGTTTTTGATGGAGAAAACTTGATCGGTTATGCAGATATATGGGGATTCCTACCCCCTTTTGTACGTGTCAATACCTGGGCAAGGGTACATCCAAATTATAAAAATCGAGGAATTGGTTGGGCCCTTAATAAATGGGCAGAATCCAGATCAATTGAGCTCACGCAAAAAGCAGAAAAAGATTTGCAAACTTTTACTGTAAGTTATATCAATGTCGAGGAAAAGGAGTCAATACAGCTGCTTACCGACCTCGGTGCAAAACCAGTTCGGTATAGTTGGGTCATGGAAGCCGACATCCCAGAGAGTTTAGTAACCATGAATGCAACAACAAATTTCACCATCAGGCCGATATCACCAGATGAATACTTCAATATCTACCTTTTAAAGGAAGAAACCTTTAATGATCACTGGGGCCATATCGACACAACCGAAGAGGAAGGCTGGAAAGAATTTCAGTCAGAACACTTACAGGACCCCAATTATGACCCTGAATTATGGTTTGCCGCAGAGATAAATGGCGTGTTAGCGGGGTTTATTTTTGGAAACAAATCCACCCCTTTTGGGGATGATTATGGCTGGGTGTCGATTTTGGGTGTAAAGCGAGAATACCGCAAATCAGGAATAGGAAAAGCCTTATTATTGCATTTCTTTCAAGCGATTAAAGATAAAGGCAGCAAACGAGTCGGTTTGAGTGTCGATACCGATAGCCTGACTGGGGCATCCAAATTATACGAGTCAGTCGGGTTAAGAGTAATTGAAAAATATGTACGGCTGGAAAAGGTTTTACGAGAAGGTCTTGATATCCGGGTACGAAATCTCTCCTAAAAATCTATCAAGGGATGAAGCTTTGATAGAATAAAGATATGCAACGATATCGTATTCCCGCTGAAAGAACCCGAGTAGAAATTCAGGTAGCAAATTCCCGTTTTATTGCCACAGCTTCACCAGTCTTTACGGTTGAGGATGCCCGTGAATTCATCCAGGAGATGCGCCATGAATTTTCAGACGCAACCCATAACGTGCCTGCGTTTCTGATTGGACATGGACAATCCGTTATAGCCCACTGCAGTGATGATGGAGAACCATCCGGAACAGCTGGCAGACCCGCATTGGCTGTTTTGCAAGGAAGTGGGTTAGGGGATATCGCGGTCGTCGTCACCCGCTATTTCGGTGGAACCAAATTAGGAACCGGCGGCCTTGTACGAGCCTATACGGATGCCGTGAAAGCTGTCATTGAAAATTTGTCTTTGGCTGAAAAAGTGCCAACTTACACCACTATGGTTGTGATTCCTTATAATCTTTATGATCAGACGAAACTATTAATCGAAGGATCAGGTGGAAAAATTCTTGATGAAGAATTTTCAGCTGATGTAACCCTCAGTATTCAATTTTTGGTTGAAAATTACGAATTCTTTTCTGAGCATATGAAGGAATTATCGCGCGGTCAAATTCAACCTGAAATTATCGAAAGCAATCCTAATACCCTGTTCGCCATCCCTAAAAGTTCCGAACAACATCGATAATGTTTGAATAGTGTTTTTCCCGAATTTTCTATTTTTTTATAGCAAAACAGGCTGAAATTCTTATAAATATTGTTGCATTTAGAGGAAGAAAGTCATATTATATAAATAACTTTATACAATTGTTTTATTTAATTGTAATCGTTTTTCATAGTTGCTATAATCATAAAATTGATATTTTAGATAAATAAAATCAATATATAACCTGCGAGGAGGGTCGGTTGAACGCAATGCTTAAGAAGGCTTTGTCGTTTTCACTTGTTATTATTCTCTTTTTTTCTTTTGCGCTTGAAGTTTTCGCCCAAACCCAACCAGACGTGAGAGTAAATACCATCTCTACAATAGAATTGCCTGATTCAGTCAATTTAAAGGTTTATTTTAATTTTTATGATCAACAAACCGGTCAGGCGATAACAGATTTAACCCCGGAAAATGCGGTAATAAACCTGTTAAATTCTGGTATGGTGGCAGGCGGGGAGATCAAACAACCAGATATCCCGATTTACATCACCATGGTCATGGATGCCAGTGGCAGTATGGCTGGATCGCAACAATTACTAAAAGACGCCGCAAAATTAGCACTCACCAACATTCCTAATGACGCCTTTTTCTCCATTGTCCAGTTTGATGAACAAATAGTTTTATTGCAGGATTTCACACAGAATGTTTCAGCACTAAATTTCGCTATTGATCAAATGAAAACCAGCGGTAAGGGGACGTGTTTATATGACGCGGCATTTACAGCTGTCGAAGCCATGGAAAAAGCTCCAGTTGGTCGACGGGCAGTGATCCTGTTCACCGATGGGAAAGATGAAACCCAAACGGGATCGGTTTGTAGCCAACATACTTACCGCGAATTAGTGGATAAAGCCATGGTTGCTCAGGTTCCCATCCACACCATTGGTTTATCCGTTTCTGCTGGCAACATTAATTCTGTCGAATTAGAAAATATGGCAGCTAGCACCGGTGGTTTCTCAGCCATCGGCAATCAAGGACAATTAAAGAATTCTTTCGAACAAATCATGCTTGGTTTGAAAGCCCAGTACATGGTTGAAACCAATATTTACCCACGATCTGGTGATAATAATGCTGTCCTTACCATGAGCTTGCCAGATCTTGGGGAAGTGACCACCGATTTCATCGTGAATTCAAGCAAAGATTATCCTGGACCACCCAGCCCGGTGACCGCAAAGTTAGATGGATTTGCCTTAAAACCTGAAACGATGACGTATGATGTTCAACTTTCCTTTACCTCTCCAGAATTGATCAATTATTTAAAGGTTGCCATATGGGAAGAACGGGGCGGGGCAAAGATTACTGAATTTGTGTTTGAAAATATTGCCCAATTCAATACTTTGAATATCCCTACCTCTGACCTCGTTGCAGAACGGGAATACGAAATGCGAGTTGTGGTAACCGATGAAAACAATATTCCATTTGTCATCCTTCGAGATCAGGACGGGAAACAATTCACGGAATTAACCCATGTTTTTACCTTCGATCCCTCTGGTGTGTTACCGAAATTGACCATCCAATCCGTTATTCAGGACAACAATGATTTGGTAGTTCAAGTTGCGACCACCAACCCCATTTTGGTTAAAGGATATGATGGTTGGTTAATTAATGAAGATACCAACACGGTCGTTCCAAATTCAACTTTCACCAGCGATATATTCCCGAATGGGAGTGGATCAATCACCATCCCCATGGTGGATGCAAATGTTGAAACCGGCAAATATACAATCCTCGTCCGGGCATTAGGGGACAACAATAGCGTCTTCACCACCCAGGAATACAATGGAATCGTTTACGAAGCAGTACGGGTTTCAGCATTCCAAAAAATATTTAATGCCTTAAAAGCTTCACCAATATTCTTCTACATAATTATTGGGATTATCCTGGTTGTAATCGCCTTTTTGATGATTTATAACTGGCGAGAAAAATCACTCTCTGGTACCCCTGTTATGCAAGGTAGACTGGGCGGCAAAATGAGGAGGAAGAAAAAAGGACAACAAGATTTTTCACCTTTTGCTTCCAACGAGCCGATAAGCGGAAATGTACCACAACCTTCGGCCAAACAAAGTAGCCCGACCCCACAAGTCTATCCCACTCCTGTTATGCCTTCCACCAATTATTCAGCTGGGAACGTCTCGGTTGACCAATTAGATAAGACTATCGTTGGTGGTCCTCCCATGATGGACGCGACTCAGGTAGCTCCCATGTTCAGCTCACCAACATTGTCTGTAATTAACGCTCCACAAGGAGTGTACCCTCCTGGTCAGAGGATAACGATTCAACCATTGCCATTCACTATTGGTCGAGTTGGTGCTTCTTTAACATTAAATGAGGTCAGTGTCTCACGATTGCACGCTCAAATAACGATGGATCCTCAATCAAGACGATATGTGATTACCGATATGAATAGTAGTAATGGTACTAAAGTCAACGGTGCACCTTTAAGTCCTGGACAACCAATGTATTTGATTAATGGTAGTCGAGTACAAATTGGACCAAATATAGAACTAGTTTTTGATGGTGCTTAAAAGGAAATTCTAATGGCAGATAAAACTACCGTAAATTATGATGAGTTATTGAATATACAAAAAAAGTTTGGTAATGAAGGGGAAGCAATTGGCCAACTTACCGCTAAACTACGCCAGGCTGTGCACAACTTACAATCGGAATGGATCGGCGCAGGCTCGGATGCTTTTTTTGATGAGATGGAGCAGAAATTACTACCCTCATTACACAACCTTCAAGAAGCTTTGCTGTTTTCTTCCAAAACAGTAGCCTCTATCTCGAAGATTTATCGCACTGCTGAAGAACAAGGTGCCAGTCTTTTCAAGAAAATCAATGAAGATGGCAGCGGAAATGACTTTGGAGCTGGC
>CAYSFA010000133.1:0-2707 GCA_964430025.1 uncultured Anaerolineaceae bacterium
CACGGGCAATCCTAATATCTTCTCTAGTGAACCCAATGGTTTGACCAAAGGGCGAATTACTTTTCCAGTAATGATTAACTTTGGAATGCGAACGTTGCTAAATTTAGCTACAGTTCGGATTAATTTTTCAAAGGTTAAGTTTTCATTACCAAGAATATAACGTTCTCCCCGTTTTCCGAATTCCAGGGCTGCCAGGTGCCCTTTGACTACATCCTTGATATGAACCACGTTGACCCCACCGGTAGGGATGATGGGCAGTTTTCCTTGGGCAAT
The DNA here is from genome assembly GCA_964430025.1 of uncultured Anaerolineaceae bacterium. Classification (GTDB taxonomy): domain Bacteria; phylum Chloroflexota; class Anaerolineae; order Anaerolineales; family Anaerolineaceae; genus UBA6170. The sequence goes on from CAYSFA010000133.1 coordinate 274, forward strand.
CTGCATAAAGGGTGAATTCTTCGACCGGTAAAGGTCGCCTGCTCCTACTATATAAGAAGGGTTGGTAATCACAACATCCAACCCTTGGGCAACCGCTTTTTGAACTTCTAATTCGGCGAGATATTTTCCATAACCATAGGCCCAATAGGCTGGTTTTAAATTCCAGGTGGAATTCTCATTCATGATTGGGGAGATGGCAGGATCGCTTTTCTCACTTGGGTAAGGTGGAATGCCAAGTGCAGCGATGGAACTGGTGTGGACGACTCTTTGGACTTTGTTTTGCATGGCAGCATCCAGAACAGCTCTGGTGCCGGCTACTGTCACGCGATAATGCTCGTCGGGATTGGTGGTAGACCCCAAAAGGGCAGCTGTGTGAAAGACAACATCGACGTCCTGCATTGCTTCCAGAAGACTCTCTGGTGATGCCAAATCGCCGATGGCGTGGTCCACTGGAAGGTCTTTCAATAATTGAATGTTACTGGTTGCGCGATGGAAAGCACGTACAATATAACCACGCTGCACCAATTCCCTGCAAATTGCTCCCCCGACAAATCCGGTAGAGCCAGTTACAAGAACTCTTTTCATACAAGCGACTCAATTAAGGTGGCTTCCCCTTGCCCTACTCCCACGCAGAGTGATGCAAGCCCCAGGAAGGATTTCCCGGCAGCTGTGCTGCGACGGGTTATTTCATGAAGCAAGGTGGTGAAAATTCTCGCACCGGAGCACCCTAACGGGTGACCCAGGGCAATGGCTCCGCCATTCACATTTACAATGTCTGGGTTGAGATCCAATTCCCGCATGACTGCCAGGGTTTGGGCAGCAAAAGCTTCGTTAATTTCTATCAATCCAAGGTTATCGAGTTTGATCCCAGTGCGGTGTAGTAATTTTCGGGTGGCAGGAACGGGACCGATGCCCATGATACGTGGCTCAACCCCAGCAGCAGCACTACCAACCCAACGTGCTTTGGGTTTCAGTCCCAGTTTATTGGCACGTTTGGCGCTCATGATCAAAACTGCAGCAGCACCATCATTCATACCGGAAGAGTTTCCAGCGGTAACTGTTCCATCTTTTTTGAAGGCCGGTTTCAGGCTAGCCAATTTCTCCAGGGTGGTATCACGGCGTGGTCTTTCATCCTGATCCACAATGATCGGATCACCTTTCCTTTGCGGGATTGTTACCGGTGAAATTTCTTCAGTAAAGTTGCCATTATCCATGGCTGCGACTGCCTTTTGATTACTTTGTAGGGCAAATTCATCCTGTTTTTCTCGGGAGATTTGGTATTGTTCAGCCAGGTTCTCCGCGGTGATTCCCATCGGATCAATCCCATATTTGGCTTCAAATTTCTGGTTTGGATACCGCCAACCAAAGGCAGTATCATAAGCAGTCAGATTACCAAAAGGAAAGCCACTTTCCGCCTTTGGGAAAGAGTAAGGTGCACGGGACATACTTTCTACCCCACCGGCGATAAATACATCTCCCTCACCAACGGCGATGGCTCTGGCGGCTTGATTAATGGCGGTCAGCCCGGAAGCGCACAGGCGATTGAATGTGATTGCAGCTGTTCCCATTGGAAGTCCAGCTAACAACGTGGCCATACGTGCCACATTGCGGTTATCTTCACCAGCCTGGTTTGAACAACCAAGATAAACTTCTTCCACCAGGTCAGGATCGATGACGGTTCGTTCAAGTAAGCTTTTGAGGATATGGGCGGCCAGGTCATCTGGCCGAACTTTTGAGAGAGAACCACCTAACGCCCCGATCGGGGTGCGGACTGCATCTATGATAACAACTTCATTCATACAACCTCCAAAAAGATGGAAACCATTGATGATCAATTCATTCTACTATGAAAAAAAATTGAAAAAGCCTGTTAGTTTTCACTTCCAATACAAGGTTGAATCTCGCTAATTTCCTGGTTTGGCCTGGAAATGGAAACCAGATTCTTATATATTTGTATTGAAATATCTTTACTATTGAGGATTACCTGATCAGATTTGGAGTCTGTTGAAAATGCATCTTCCGCGAATAAGGACCAGAAAAGCATCTCGTGATTGTGGGACTGAATCTGTACTGATAAGGCTGGTTCCTTGTGACCATAATAATGGGAAACCCATCCACGGGTGCTCTCAGGGTCAGCTCGCAGCAGAGAAAGTTGGGTTGGTTCGCCAAGCTTTCCAAACTGAGCTTTCAGGGTTTTGCTTTGATGATCGAGGTGAAGTTGATTATTGGTGTCATCAGATAGCGAAAAATGGTTATCCAGCAACCACTGAAGGGTGAAATTGTGTGACTTTTGTCCTTTGACATGGTCAACGATCAACCAGTTATTTCCATCCAACCATAATACTGTGCGCTTGTGAATGACCGGATCAGCAAGCTGGCTGTATCCATCATGCTGGCCTTGCCAGAATTTGATTCCATTTCTCTCCCCTTTTGC
>CAYSFA010000133.1:2717-9299 GCA_964430025.1 uncultured Anaerolineaceae bacterium
AGAATTTCTCCTTTGGACCAATCAACCCAGATAAAACGACTAAATTTTTGCATTTGGTCCTGGTTGTCAACGGTTATGGTGTTGTGAACGTTAGTACAAGCCAATCCATTCTGCCAGGGTTTTTCACCACTATATAAATAGGTACCGGGGTCGAGCGCGACGTTCTTGCCCTGCCACCAAAGGTCAACATGCAATTGATCCGCATGCGAAGGACGATCACAGAATTGATTACAGCGGATAAACAGGTAGGAATCCTGCCCACTCAATTTACTGATGCCGCTATCCAGAAAGTTATATTCCTTTAGTTGAGTTTTGACCCCTTTTATCGCGGGAAAATTCTTCAAACCGAACAACCAGAAAAGATCTTCATCCCACGGTCCGGCAGGAAACAAGCGTTTATTGTGAAGTAAATAGTATCCTGCTTGTAGAAGAGGCCGATAATCCCCAAAATCACAACTATTGAAAGGCAGAACCAAAGCTCCATCATTCGAGCCATATAGTGGAACCCGTCCGGATTCGATTTGAATCAGGTGATACAAGTATTCAACAGAACGTTCAACAGCCTGGTACACACTGTCAGAAAATTTTTGTGCGTTTAGTTCTGTAATTCTGATCGCGAAAATATAAAGATGCAGCACAAAGCGATGGTAATTAATCGAGTGCATGCTGTAACCACCATCCGGATAGATTTGCTGAACAGCTTCTTTTTCCAGGATTCTCTTTCCTTTTCGCTGATAATTTTCCGCGTTTCGAAATTCTGGAAATAACGTGCCTACCAACCAAAGGCCAAACCCTTCACTGATGGTGTGGTTGCTGCGTGTGAAGATGGCATAGTCGATGTTGCTGTTAATTCTCTCAGTCAAGGCAGCGATCAACTGGGCTAATTTCATTTGTCTTTCCGAGGTACTCTCAGGATGGTGGCGGAAAGCATAATATCCAAAGGTTAATCCCAATATTCGCAGGGCGACTTCCTGGCCATCTTTCCAATTTGCGCCAAGGTTGGGTGGATTATCTTCCATCCAATCTTCTACCAATTCCCAATAAGCTGCCGGGTAATGGTCATCCCGATGATGGGCGTAAGCACGTACCAGAGTGAACACCTGTGAAAAACGGTTCACCTCCCAAACATACTTAATATCATTGTCCCCTTCATCAGGGATTTGAGACCAATGTTTATTGTTGGGTAAATGAATATTCTGGAGTGGATCAAGATGCCAGTTTGGCGGAAAGCCAATCTGGTAATCGGTTTTGGAAAAATAACGGCCTATCCCAGCCAGGAATTGGTCAGCCTGCTTTATCACATTTTCTGCTTCCCATTTAACTTTTTTGGGGTAATCAGGAATCTGATCGAATAGAAATTTGGGGGCATGCTCAAGCCGCCAATGGGCATACCCTTCCGGGTCGTGAGGGATACCTTTTTTGATCCAATGGTCGAATGGTTTCTCCTGCCATTGATAGGCAGAAATTTGATTGCGAATTATTCCGGTCTTCATCCGGATGGCATAGCCAATACGGAAAAGAAACCAACGGGCTCCAAAGTGCTGGTAAAGTGAAATAATGAGTTTTATTCTACGAATTACGTTCACGAAGTTTAGTAAATCCTATGAGTAATACCCAAAAAACTGGCATGCCAATGATTATAGCTGCTGGAGCGAAGGAAAAGTTTTGAACCCATGCATAGGCCAGTACAACCCCAAAAGAGGTCAATAATAAATACAGACTGGTAATCGAGGATACCTGATAACCACTGATCACCAGGCGTTGATAGATGTGGGTACGATGGGCTGAAAAAACAGCTTCTCCTTTGATCAACCTCCTGAGGAAGGTGATGGAGGTGTCCAGGATATAAGCCCACATCAGAATTACCGCCAGCAAAAAAGAATCTTCCATATGGTTGATGGTTAACAATGGAATGACAGCAAAACAATAGCCCAGAAATGTGCTGGCAACGTCGCCGATGAAGATACGTGCTGGCGGCCAGTTGTGCCCGAGGAAACCGAGGTTCGTTGCAGCAATTGCCAGGGCTATCCAAAAAACTGGACTGCTAAACTGGCCATTTACCCCCAACAGGAGCAACCACCCCAATGAAGCTGTCAGGGCAACACTACCGGAAATGCCATCAATGCCGTCCATAAAATTGTAGGCGTTGATGAGCCCCATGATCCACAGAATCGTGATGAGGATGCCGATAATTCCAAGCCGTAACTCTCCCAATAGGGGAATGGTAATCGTATCAAAATAACCCAACCCAATGACAGTAGCGATCGCCGCAAGCGCTTGAAATAAAAAGCGGGTTTTCGGAGAGAGTGATCTGACATCATCCTGCCAACCGATCCAGGCAACCGCACTGCCCACCACCACAAACACAATTCCTTGCAACCAGTTCTTAGCGAGGAACATGCTGACCAACGCGACTACTAAGGTGATAATGACAATCACCAAACCTCCACCGCGTGGGGTAGGAATGGAGTGAGAACTGCGTTCATTAGGTTGGTCGATCACCCGACGTTTGAGCAACCAATCACGGGTACGATCAACCGCGAAATAAGAAATTGCCACCAAAACCAGGAAAGCAATAATTTCTTTCACGATTTCAACCTTCGAAATGCTTCAATTTCACCCCGAATACCCTCTTCGAATGAACGTGGTGAATACCCAAAGTCCATCAGAGCTTCCTCGTAGGAGAAATCTTTGTTCTCATTCAAACGCTCTACTTGCTCTGCTTTGATTGGAAATGGAATTTTAATCTTTTCCAACATTTGAAGTACCCGGATAATGAATTGATCTGGAAAATGAAGTTTATGAATCTTCCGATTCATCAAGCCAGCGATTGTATCAACTACTTCATTATAGGTAATCGCTGATTTTCCGGCAATGTTATAACTTTTTCCTATTGTGGCGGGTGTTTCAAGACATTTCACGATAGCCTGAGCGACATCCCCCACAAATACTGGTTGTTGCAGAAAGTTGCCATTACCAAATACAGGAATGATCGGATACCGGCTAACCCAGCGCACCAGGCGGATCATATTTCGATCTTTCGGGGTTCCATAAATCATGGTTGGCCGCAATATCGTGAACGCCAAATCACTATTCTGGATGGCTGCTTCTGCTGCCAGGCGGGTATTCTTACTCTTACTGTTCAATTTAGTGAATATCGCAGTGGTACTGATGAAAATCGCTCTTTTTATGCCAGCTACCTGAGCTGCTTGAACGATGTTATCCACATGTCCGAAGCCCAGAGAAGCAATGTTCACCAAAGCATCACAACCCTGCATATATTCTGCTAATTGCTCTTTTTTTTCCAGTTGACCCGAATGCCAATGGATTTCTGGTTGGGGGAGCAGGCTGCGATTGCTGTTTTCACGGTAAAGACAGTGTACCTCCCAACCCTTTGCTAACAACAAAGGAACGGTGTGTGACCCTGTAAATCCAGTAGCGCCGGTTACAAAAACCTTCATCGTTTCTCTGCTAACAAATTGTGAATAAGTTCTCTGGTTTGAAAGAGCATGTTCTCCCGATCGAGGTTATGAACCAAATACTCACGAGCATTCTCACCCATTTGAGTTAGCCTGGTCGAATCATTCGATAAATCAAGCAAAACTTCCGCCAACTGCTGATCATTTCCGGGCGAAACGTACACACCACCCTGACTCCCTTCTATAACTTTTCGGATGACACCATCGATCACCAAAACGGTGGCTTTGCCCGCGGCCATGTAATCAAAGACTTTATTGGGATAGGTGGTGCGAAACATCGGGATATCCTGTAGTATAGCAAGGCACACATCCGCACTTGCGACTATCGAAGGAATTTCGAGCTTTGGCCGAACCCCTGCAAAAACTACATTATTTAAGCCTAACTTTTGAGTTTCTGCTTGCAGGTTGCGTTTCTCTTTTCCATCGCCAAATAGCACAAAACAGATCTTTTCGTGATCTCTCAACCGATCTGCCGCACGAAGGATGGTGTAGATATCGTTTGCTTGCCCCATGGCACCCGTGTACAAGACCAAAAATTTGTCTTGTAAATTCAATTCCTGGCGGATCTGACTGGGTTCAACATCCGGTTTGAACATATTGATATCTGCCCCATAGGCAATGAAAGAGATTTTTTCCGCGGGTATCCCTTTCGATATAATATATTCTTTATAGGCAGGAGAATTGACCAGAATGTGGGTTGCCCGACGGTATAGAAACATCTCAAGCAGACGGGCTAATTTTATTAGGAAGGGGTTGGTAAACACGCCCATGCTGACGATAAATTCTGGCCAAAGGTCCCGCACCTCAAGCAGAAATGGTTTCCTGCGCAAAAAAGCAACCAGCCAGGCAGAAAAAGCCTGAAAAATTGGTGGACTGGTCCCCATGATCATATCCACATCCTTTACTTTCATGGCTGAGAATATGGAACTGAACATAAAACTAAAGAAAGAAAGGATGCGCCAGAAATAACTTCTGTGGATAGCAGGGTACATGTAAGTTCGCAGGATGCGAACCCCTTCAATTACCTGTTCGGCAACCAGCCCTTTATGTTCGACGGTTCGTTGCCCAGTCTGATAATTCATATCAGAAGCAACAATCACCAGTTCATCACCGTATTTTTGTAAGAATTTTGCCATTTCAAAATGTCGGGTATGCCCTGGTTCATCCGGGGAGACAAACACCTGATTAATTAACAGGATTTTCATATCGATTATTTTACCATTCACACCTGAAAGAAACTTATTTTTGGACGCTTCATGTAAAATACATCTATGAATAAGCGGAACATCCTCCCCATCAACTTTTATGCTCGCCCGGTGACGGAGGTTGCCCAGGCGTTATTGGGGAAGAGATTGGTTCGGATTCTGGATAGGCAGTTAATATCCGGTCTGATTATGGAAACTGAAGCGTATGATGGAATGGCGGATCTGGCCTGTCATGCTCGGGTGGGAAAAACACAAAGAAATTCAGTCATGTTCGGACGAGCCGGGCATGCCTACGTGTACTTTACCTATGGAATGCATTGGTGTCTTAATGTGGTTACAGGCGAGGAAGGTTATCCGGCAGCTGTGTTAATCCGGGCGATTGAACCGCTGGAAGGGCATTCAATTATTGCCAGTAACCGACCGAATGTGGATCCTAAAAACTGGACAAATGGGCCAGCGAAATTAACCAAGTCACTGTCAATCGCCCGAGAACAAAATGGGATTGACCTGACAACGCAGGCGGGAGAACTGTGGATTGAGAATGGACTTAATATTGAAACCAGCCACATTAAATCTAGTCCAAGAATCGGTATTTCAAGTACGCCAGAACCATGGTTAAGTATGCCCTGGCGCTATTATTGTGATTTGAATGATGAGGAAAAGGGAGGGTAGCCATAGCGTTTCGTTTTGGATGCTTTCTATTATTGGCAGGATTCCTAACTGCCTGCAACCCGTTTCCGACGAGCACTCCGGTTGCTGACAATGGTGTTGTGGATATCCTGTGGGTGGGGGATGATCAGGTATTGACCGGGCCTTTGGATATGCAAACCCTGTTATTGCTGGAGCTTGGCGGTGTTACAACTTCTATTCAGATGGATCGTTCAATTAATCCACGAAATACACTTACTTCACCAGTAAATGAGATCGATTTTCTTCAATCTCACGATCTCGCGAACCAGGATATCATCATCATTCAAGGGTTTGGAATTCAACGAGATTTTTCCCTTAATGAATTTGAGGAGAACGCCAAAAGTTGGGATCAAGCACTCCAAACATTGGATAAAGAAGTGGTTCTGTTTTACCCCTGGTTCACCAGTGTCGATTCTGAAATTACCAAAATGACATATGATGAATTAGTTCATAAAATTGCCTGGCAACAGGATCTGACTTTAGTGCCGGTGGGGCCAGCCTGGGAGGCAGCACAGGAAACCAGACCTGACATTGCTTTATATGCCAAAGATGGAATTCATCCTTCAGCCTTGGGGGTTTATCTGACAGCCTGTGTTTTTTATGCCAGTCTAAGTGGAGAATCGCCAATCGATAACCCGGTTTACACTTCCATTGGTTATGATGCTCCGGAAGAGATTAAGAAATTAGATGGTGACACTATTGCGTTTCTTCAAGCGATTGCCTGGAAAACCATTAATGAATATCTGGAAAAAGGCGAATTTCGAGTTATTATTAATGAGAAAATTGTTGACCAGTAATTTAAGGAGACCTTATGTTTCGCAAACAAACAACCAATACACCTGCCCCGCAAGCTCCGATTGAACGAGTGACCTCCGTATTGGGTCCTGGCATTAATTGGAAGGGTGATTTGCGCGGAAGTGGTGGGGTGAGAATTGAAGGCTCCTTTGAAGGAGAAATTAATATTCGCGGGTTGGTGGTGATTGGTGAAACCGGAAGGGTGAGCTGCGAGATGATGCAGGCTAATTCTGTGATTGTCGCTGGGGCAGTGAAAGGAAATATTACCGCTGAGAAATTAGAAATTCGCAGCACAGGCCGCGTGTGGGGAGATGTTACCACGGTCGCCTTTGCCACCGAAGAAGGCGCGTTTTTACGTGGTCAGGTTCGCATGGAAGAAAAAGTTGAACTGGATCTGGTGGAAGAAGAAAAAT
>CAYSFA010000134.1:0-9286 GCA_964430025.1 uncultured Anaerolineaceae bacterium
CAACTCCAAGAACAAAAATCTTAAGGCTTTCCCTGAAATTTGCCGGGCAAGCACTCTACTCTTGTTTTCCTGACCTTGAATTTGAAAATTCTTAGCGGTCTCCAAATCCGTCAACAATGATTTATAAAGAGTTTTATCCATAACGCAAGGTGATTTATAAAAAATTAGGGTGTCTAGGACACCCTGAATTTTGTTAAATAATGTAGGTTATGCCCAACCTTGTTTTTTCACAAAATCGGAAACAACAGGGATGTTAATATATTCACCTTTGTATGCTTTATAGCCCCACCATAACATGATAAGCCACAAAATTGAACCGCATCCTAAGGTAACAGCTGCGATGATTGGAACAACAATAATCATAACAATACCTACTGCGAGAGCTTGTGCATTGTGTGCCTTAATAAAGGGTCTATTTTTTTTGTCTTCCATTAACATGAAAATAATTGGCACTAACGGAGAAAACACATAAGCTAGTGCTGCCATCAAACGATCGTCACTTGTTACTTCATTCGGGTTATAATCAGACATAATTTTCACTCCTTCATGACTGGGATATTGATCTATTATATAGCAAATTCTTGAAAGGAAAAGGTAAACATTATAATCATTATGAATTCATTAAGAATTGTTTTCATGGGATCACCAGAATTTTCCATTCCTTCTTTAGAAGCACTAATCAAGAATTTTGCAGTTGTAGGTGTAGTTACCCAACCTGATCGCCCAGCTGGAAGAGGGAAAGAATTGACATCACCTCCAGTAAAAAGAGTGGCTGTCGAGCATGGAATTGATTTAATTCAACCTGCTCGATTAAGTGACCAAGGAGTTTTTGAAAAAATTGAACAATGGAATCCTGACGTCATCATTGTTGTAGCATTTGGTCAAATATTAAGAAAAAATGTGCTTGATTTACCCAAACATGGTTGCGTAAATATTCATGGTTCCATTCTTCCCAGGTGGCGTGGAGCAGCTCCAATTCAACGATCAATATTGAATGGTGACAGGTCCACTGGTATTACCATCATGAAATTGGATGAAGGAGTGGATACCGGCCCAATAATTACACAGGAACACGTAGAGATTTTATTGTCAGACACCAGTGAAAGTTTGGGGAAGAAATTATCTGTTGTTGGCGCAAAACTTCTTGTGAAAGTTCTTCCTGATTATGTAAGTGGAAATATCGGAACGATCGAACAACCACCTGATGGAATCACATACGCACCGATGATCCAAAAAGAGGAAGGTCTTTTGGATTTTTCTAAAAATGCGGTTGAATTAGATCAACAAATTCGTGCATTTTTTCCCTGGCCTGGTTCGTATTTGATGGTTGAGAATGAAAGAATAAAAGTTTTGGTGGGGATTCCTATCGATTGTTCAAACCTCAAAATGGGAGAAAGATCAATAATAAATGGTTTTCCTGTAGTTGGAACAAAACAAGGATGTTTGAGATTAGAATTAGTTCAACCAGCTGGGAAAAAACCAATGAAGGGGAATGTATTTCTCAACGGATTCAGGAATTGGTAATCAGGATGGATTCAAAAAAGTACAAAATTCTCTGCATCGGAGCTGGTGCTATTGGAGCTTACATTGGCGGAAGTCTATCAGTAGTTGGTCATGATGTTCATTTTTTGGATAGGCCAGAAACGCTCGATCGAATTAGACAAAACGGGATAAATTTACAAATCCCGAAAGGGTATTTTCACATCAAGCCTGAAAATCTCTGGGATTCTATCAATGGAGCATTACATCATACTTCTTTTGACTTTGCAGTATTAGCAGTAAAGTCGTATGATACTGAAGCACTGCTCGAAAATTGGATTGGTTTAGAGAATAAGATGCCGCCTGTAGTTTGTCTGCAAAATGGGGTTGAAAATGAGGACAAAATTTCCCATGTCATTGGAATTGACAAGACAATCCGGGGGACAGTGACAACAGCGATTGGCAGAATAGAAAATGGGGTTGTGGTTGAAAAACTCCGCGGAGTAGGTATTGAAACAAACCATAAGTTGTCAGAAAAGATCATTGAATCTTTCAATGATGCAGGGTTGAATGCGTACGGATTCAATAATGGCTTAGAAATGAAATGGTCAAAATTGTTAACTAACGTTACAACCAACGCAAGCTGTGCAATTCTGAATATGACTCCTCAAGAGATTATGAAGAATCCTTCTTTATTCAGTATAGAAATTGGTCAACTTCGGGAAGTTCTTTGCGTGATGAAAAGTCTAAATCTGCGCGTAGTTGATTTGCCAGGCACGCCAGTACGCCTATTTTCCTTAGTTATTGAAAAGTTTCCCATTTGGCTAAGCCGCATTATCTTAAACCAATTCATATCCAAAGGGAGAGGCAATAAAATGCCGTCTTTTTATTTGGATTTACAAAGCGGGAGAAGAAAATCCGAAGTCGATTACTTAAATGGTGCAGTGGTCAGATTTGGGGATCGACAGGGTGTATCTACGCCTATTAATACCATTCTGAATCAAACACTAATCAGCATGACAAATAGGGAAATTGAACCGGTAATTTTTGATCATCAACCGGATAAATATTATCAGTTGTTTATTTAGTTATTTTGGTGGGAAAATTAATTTCCCTCCCAACCTATTTCTTCCGCAGCAAAAAATAAATCGGTTGAGCTGATTAACCCAACCAAATTGTTATTATCATCAACAACGGGGATATGGTGGATATTATTCTGTTGCATGACGATGGAACATTGGGTTAAGGACCAATCCTGATCAGCTGTGACAAGGTTGTTTGTCATTATTTCTCTCACTGATACATTGGCTGGGTTCTGTTCTTTTGCCATTATTTTATCTCGAATGTCTGTGGTGGTGATGATGCCATATTTATTTTCTAAAGGGTCAACAGAAATTAATAGGCTGCGAACACTTCTTCTCCGCATCAAGGTTAGTGCGTATGCTACCGAACTATCCTGATCCAACACGATTATCGGTGAACTCATCCAGTCTTTAACTTTATGTGCCATTCAAATTACTCCCTATTCTTAAGTAGATGAAAAATTTCATTTGTTTTTTTAGCCAACTTGTAATCCAAATCGGTGATAGTCTTTTTAGAATGAGTAGACCATGACACAGTCACCTTGTGCCATTCAAAAATCAGGAGTGGATGATGATTTTGCTTTTCTGCTAATTCAAGAATTTGAATTATGAATTTTTTGGTTTGTTCATCAGAATCAAAAAGAAATTCCCGCAATAAGAATTCATGATTTGGAAAAAATTGTTTTCTAAACTCAATCTTTTTTTCCCATTCCGGTGACACATCTAAATTATCTTTCCCACTTTGCTCATTATTCATGATCGACAATCATCCCGTCCCATTAACCTGTGATTGACTTGATTATGCAATTCCGGTTTTAGAAAATCAATAGGTTGTAAATGTTTTTGGGTTCATTGTCTCTATTATTCGATCAATAAATTTTTGAAGAGAAAATTCGATTTTTCCAGACGAGATATTAACAATTTTCGGAGCGTTGCCAATCGAATGAGTTCTTCAATGAATGAGCTGGTGGTAATTTTTGGATCAGAACCAATTTCAGTCACCGCGACTATCATCAACAATGAAATCAAAGATTCAAATCTTTCTTTATTGAACCACAATTGCTCTTTGTAACGATTAACTTGAAGGTATTCTTGAATAAAGTTCTTGCTTAGCAACTGATTAAACCACACCTCAAATTGGTCGGCGGAATAAGACTGGAACCAATCCGATAGACCCAAAAGGGTGTAAATACTATGAATTAAGTCATGAATTTGCGAATCTAGTAGTTTATAAGAGGAGCCTAATTCTATAATAATTTTATTGATCTTCCATTCTTTAAAAAGGGATTGATTCTGGAAAGAAAAATTATTTGGATCAATCACAAAGCCTACGCCCTGTAAGAAAATAAAGGATTGAAACGCTAACCAATTTACGTTGATATTTTGAGCTAATTTCTGGATTTCATTAACAAAAATACGAATTTCTTTGTTTTTTAAGCTGGATATCTTTTTATCCAGGATGGGAATAGATAAGAAAAATTCCAACATACCCAGGGTTTTTTGGACGATTACTTTAGTGTCCGAGGTAAAGTTGATGGACTTACTCACCTCACGTAAAAGATTTTCAGTTTTGGTTTGTGATTCCTTGAGTGTTTGAAGGTCAATCACCTCTTTGTGGTCAAGTCTTCGGTTCTTGTATAGAAAATTAAAAAATCCTTGATTGATGAGTTCTTTAATTGGAGTATGAATAGGTGACATCATCAATTCAGACAAAGCTTCATTGATATTTGGCACTCCATTGCCATTAAGATACTCATCAAGTCGTTTGTATGTTTGCCATTGGTCATCTTTAATTTGTTTAAAATCAACAAATACGTGAGATTGATACGCATACAGATTTACGGTTAATCCATTCTCCCGAATATTATGGATTGACTGAATAAATTCGAGATTTGAGGTGATATCTCGATAGATTACATAATCAAATTCCTCACTAAGGTGGAGACCATCAGCCAAATTTACAGTTCGAAACGCGCTACTACCGTTTCCTGATATTTTTATTCGAGTAGCAGATTGCTTTATGTAACCCCATGTATCTGCAAATTTATTATTGTAGATTACGAAGGATGCCTGACCCTGGTAATAATTAGAATACGCATAGACATCCTCATTTATAGAATGATCCATGGTGAAAAAGTCATAAAAGAGGAAGTTTTCCACCTCAGAAAAGATTATGCGTCGGTGGAGGAGGGGTGAAATTTGATTTTTGTGTCTATTAATTAAATTCTGGTCTTCCTGCTCTTCCCAATAAGCCTTTTTAAATTCCATGCCATATTTTTCAGTGAACCCTTCGAATTGGCCATGACCAAACATTGGTAACCCAGGTAGTGTGCTCATCAGCGAACAAATGCCGAAGTATTTATCGCCTTTACCAAATTGTTCTGAAGCTGTCTTCTCATCTGGATTGTTCATGAAATTTACAAAACGCTTGAGAATTTGAGGGTCAAATTCAATCGTGTTCTTGATTAATTGTCGATAATTCGCGTTATCTTCATTGCGCAACATATTCATAAATGCCGAGTTATATACCCGATGCATCCCCAGCGAGCGAACGAAGTAGCTTTCCATTAACCAAAATGCTTCTGCCAATAATAAAGTGTCTGGTGCGTCAACGGACAATCGATCGACAACTTCTCGCCAGAATTCATTGGGCAATATTCTGTCAAAATCACTCTTGGTTAACCCATATTCCGCCCTGGAAGGGATCGCTCCTCCCGTGCCAGGTTCAGGAAACCACAATCTTTGATAATGCTTTTTGGCGAGTGTCATTGCAGCATCGAATCGTATAATAGGGAAACGTTTTGCGACCGAAAGAATTGTTTGGTAAACAGCCTCCCGAACTTCTGGAAGCAGGTAATTTAATTGGGCGGTATCGTTCCATGGCATTGTCGTTCCATCATTGCCATGGTAAATGAAACGAGTTTGACCGGTATGTACATTTTTGAATAAAAAAACAACCGCCGCATCAGTTCGATCATAGTAATGATCTTCAATTTTCACCTCATAGCTATCATATTTCGATAAATTATGACCGGAGAAAGAATAAGAAGGGAAGGGGCTAGAATCCACCTGAATAAACCATTCAGGATGTTCGTAAACCCAATCAGAGTCAATTCCCATGTGGTTTGGAACCATATCTGCTGCAAGTCGGATTCCTTTTTGCCAGGCTCGATCCCTAAGCCTTTGATAGGAAGGTTCGCCACCTAATTCTGAAGCGATTTGATAACCAGCCAATGAATATGCAGAAGCGATAGCTTCCTGATTACCACATAATTGTTTTATGGTGGCGGAGGCGTTGCTTCTCTCCCAGAGTCCGATAAGCCATAGACCATTAAACCCTCGATCTCTAATAATTTCGAGTTCTTGTTCAGGAATTTCGTCCAAAGTGGAAATTGGAAGTTTGTATTTTTTCCTCATCTGATCTAGCCAAACATAGGTGTTCTTTGCTAATAAAACTAAATTTGGCATCCAATCCTTGTCCGGACTGAAATTCTCCTTCTCCAGGTCCATATCCATAATTCTTCCCGATAAATTGCGATATTCAGGCACTTCATCTTTTCCTGGACCAAAGAAATGAGGTTTGATTTCTTCATTGATAAAATCAATACCACGGATCAGTTTATAAAGTAAATCTCCTAACAAACTACCCCAATGAGTTCGGATGTATTCCAATTGCTGGTGAATTGAATGAGGGGCAGTTATTGATGGAGTACGCAGCATTAATATCAAATTCTGGTTTTCTGGGCCAAAATGAGGTTGGATTTCAAAGTAATTATGTAATAAGTCCATTACTTGTTCATATTTTGTGTTAGAGCTAAAATCGGCATCGTAGAATAAATCTTGGTAAGCATGAAGAGCAGGGTTTTGATTTTCAAGCCATAACATGATGATTTCTTCCAGGAACGGAGCGAACTCTTGAGATTCCATCACCTGTTCTAAATACTTCGAGATATCAACCTCTTTGGTGTAAACAACTTTCGGAGGGAATTCTTTTATAAAATTCTCTACCAATTTATTAAGATCTGGTTTAGACAAAGAATTTTCAAGGAAAATGATTGCGTCAGTGAGGGCTTCAGGGTTTATGCTGCCTTTATACATTTTGAATAAATAATGAAAAATTTCATCAATCAACCCAATAGCATAGATTTCACTTGCTCTTACAGCGGATTCGGGAAAATTTATTAGGTCTTTATTATTATTCATTCTGGAAGCTAACAGCCTGGCAGCATTGAAATTTCCCAATAATACGGTTCCATCCAGCTCAAATATTGATGAATTGAATTGATATTTGTCACGAGCTAATTTTGAAATATGAAATTCCATTTTTTGTGAAATCATTCAATACCTCCCGAATCGGCATTTAATAATTATAGCGATCTTTTTGGAGATTTTTCGAATCGCGGATGCTTTATTTGGAAGGATTTATGTTTTTTTTAGTAAATAAAAAAAAGAGGTTGACCAGAAACGGTCAACCTCTACTATCTCAGACTCTCTGTAAAATATGTGTGATGATGTTGGAACCACTTCCCCCAATGTTCTGAGCCATTCCAATTTTCGCATTTTCAACCTGGGTGCCATTGGCTTGGTGCCTGAGTTGTTGAACAACTTCAACCAATTGATACATGCCAGTTGCCCCAACGGGATGTCCTCGTGCCTTCAGACCACCTCGTGTAGCAATCGGAATCTTTCCAGTTGGAAAAATTTCTCCTTCTAAACCTAATTTTGGCCCCTGGCCAGGTTCAGCAAAACCTGAAGCTTCCAAAGATAAGGCTGCCATGATCGAAAACGCATCATGTAGTTCAAAAAAGTCTATATTCTCTGGACTAATTCCTGCCTGGTTGTAAGCTTTTTTGGATGATATTTCCGCTGCTTTTAACCACAATGGTCTTTTTCGATCGTGAACGGCGATCGAGTCTGTCGCGGCTGAACTTCCGATGATTTTCACCACTGGATTTGCTGAGGATGGTCCAAGTTTCTCCAAAGGAACCATGACGACTGCAGCCGCACCATCTCCGATTGGGGATGCATCCATTAAATTAATTGGATCATTAATCATTCCTGCTTTAAGATATTGCTCAGTGGTAATAGGTTTTTGAAACCTCGCAAACGGATTGTGCGCGCCGTTAGCGTGAGCATTTACAGAAAATGGTGCGAAGGCTTCCTTCGTCCAACCATATTCATACATATAGCGTTTCATGATTAGTGCGTTAATTGCTACAAAAGAGATACCTTGAGAAACTTCCCAATCTGAATCTGCTGCTGTTGCAAGGGAGGCTGTGATTTCCCCACCTGGAGAATCAGTCATTTTTTCTACACCGACTGCCACTACTGTGTCGATTGCTCCAGAGGCAACCGCCATTAGAGCGGTTCGAAATGCAGCTGCGCCGGAGCTACAAGCAGATTCAAGTTTAAAAGATTCGGCATAGCGAAGTCCTACCCAATCAGCAATGTATGCCCCCAACTGAGCTTGATGATTTGCAGAAGCGGACATCATATTTCCCACATACAAAGCATCTACCTGGTTTAAGCCTGCATCTTTAACAGCTTCTAAAACAGCTTCTCCTGCTAAATCTTTTAGAGACTTATCCCAATGTTCATCAATTCGTGTTTGTCCTATTCCAATGACAGCTACTTCACGCATGTGAAAATCCTTTCCGAAAAGGTTATCTAAAGAAATTATAATGAGATAACCTATCAGGAACTATCAGGAATGAACATTTGACTAAAGTATAATAAACCAGATGAATATGGAGCATAGAAAATACACAATTTTCATAATAACCACCATATTTCTATTGTTTTTATTGGTGGGATGTAATCAAGTTCAAATTAATGAGAGTCTATCCACCAGTACTCCCAAAATGGAATCTACCAAGGAAGTACTTGTCTCCGGTAAACCAACTATTGTTGTTAAGCCGATTGATGTTGTGAAAACAAATTTCATTTGGGTGGATCCGACATTAACTGATGTTTTTTCAATGGAAGATCAAAACTGGCTTGACGTGCAAGCGGTGCCGGATAAAGAAGATGCAGATTATTGGGTAGTGGATTCTGCTAGATTTGATCTTGAAAATATTCTATTTGAACGATTTTTTGTAATAAGTGTTCCTTTTCTAAGCGTAGATAAAAATATAGAATTCTCTGATCTACAATCCATTTGGCGGGGTCAGAATGAGACAGAACAAAATAATTGGATATGGATTCAACCAAAAGATATGGATACTTTAAAGCTTGTGATGGGGGAAGAAGCAGGTAAGAACGTTATTTCTTCAGAATCATATCCAGAAGTATGTTTGAGGGCAAATTGCACAAGAATTAGTGATTTTTTGGATATCGAACCACAGTGGAAGGTGATTGGAGTCAATCAACAATCTCCCTTAAAGGATGGATTTGATGCAGAAAAATATCCTTTGGTTTATCGTATCGGTTTTGCCGAAAATCCTTCAAGATTAATACCTGATCAAATCCCTTTTGAAATATCAAAAATTACCAATTTTGATCCTGATCGGTTGACATCCATTTTACTTACAGGGACCACAGCCCTGGTAAGAAATACAGCATCCCAAATCGAACAATACGGATATGGATTTCCTTACGAGAACATCAATGAAATTATTAAGAATGTGGATATACTGCACATTTCCAATGAAGTTCCTTTTTATTCTGCTTGTCCTCCGGCAGTTCCCGTCCGATCACCCGCCGGATCTTCGCCAGCTCGTTCATAA
>CAYSFA010000135.1:0-9053 GCA_964430025.1 uncultured Anaerolineaceae bacterium
CACGCCGCGACCTACTCAAAGCACTTATCGCAGGCAGTGGCGGCATCGTAGCTGCCGGGTTTGTCCCGGAAAAATGGTTAAAGCCTATTGTAAAAAGTGGCGTCCTACCTGTGCATGCACAAGCATCAGCTTCAGATCATAATTATGTAAGAGGTGGTGGGGATTTTTCAGGATTTTTGGATGAAGATTACAGAATCATTGCCGCTGCTTTCGTTTCATCAGTCGATTTTTCCTTTCCCGGGCTCGTCTTAGTGAATGAAATAAACCCCCAAAAATTGGCTTCTCCAAAAAAATTCACGACTCCTCAAGTTGATTTCCCTGTCGAGGGGGAAGAGGTTACTTTATACATAAATGGTCAAAAGTACGAACCTTCATCAGATTCTGATTCAAATCCAAAACAAACAGATGCCAAAGGTTATGTCTCCTGGAATATTTGGAATAGAGGCGAGAAAAATGGTTTAACTGACACAAAAGTTGTCAGTCAACCTACACCGATGCCCACTTCTGTAACATTAAAGTTTGAAATATTTGGACATTCCGATGTAGTTGCTGTTTTGCGTAACGAATTAAACTAATTTAAAGAATTAGAGACTAATCAAAATCTAATAAAGGATTGATCATGCGATCTAGACGATCAATCCTTTAATTTTAAGTTAAACTAAAAGAATGTCAAAGCAGAGAATTATTAATTATGTTGCAGGATAATTTTTCCGAGTTGTTAACCTTATGTGCAAGTTTTGAACTTAATGATCCCCAAACGCTAACACTTAAAAATATTTCTCATCAAGTCACCTCCTGGCAGCATCTCCCATCCCTCGCAGAAGAGCAGGGAATGGCACCTTTAGTTCATTTTCATCTTCGAAAAGCCAACATCACCATTCCGCAAGAAATACAAAGAGAATTAACCGCCCTGGCATTACGTCACAAATTGATCAACCAGGCACGTACCACCACACTGATCGAGTTAGCCACCTTCTTTCATCAAGCCAAAATCCCTTTGTTGGTTCTGAAAGGGATGGCTTTAGCTCACTTCTTGTACCCTTCGCCAGATTTACGCCCAATGAAGGATATGGATTTGTTAATCCGAAGCGAAGATATAGAAAAAGTTACTCAAATACTATTATCGAATGGGTTCAAACAACACAAAGATGCATTCTTTCATCCATCAGTGCTACATTTGCCGACATTCACTAAAGAAGTAGATGGCTTCAGAATCTCTATCGAAGTACACCACCGTCTACTCCCAGAGAAAAACGGGAAATTCTGGGGCCAGGTCGGAAAGTTCCAAAACCCTCATCATAAAATTCCAATTTCCGATGAGGTGACAATCGAAACACTTAGCAAGGAAGAATTCCTATACCATCTCTGTAAGCACACTTTTTTCTCCTACCATAATCTCGAGCCACTTAAGTTGGTTTGGGTGGCAGATATTTGTAATTTTGCAGAGAAATTCGTAAATGAACTGGATTGGCAATTCATCCGCAATAATTTCCCGATAGTCATCCACACCCTCACGGCTTTGTATGAAATTTTCCCTCTTTCAGAACAGCTACTGTTGAAAGCAGGAATTCAACCAAGAAAAACTACCAAATATTCCATCCACCCATACCTTGGTTGGCCAGGAATCCCGCTCAGGGATGTAAAAAAACAGGAACGCTGGCGTTGGGTCAAAGAAACCATTTTTCCATCCGACTGGGTTCTGTTTTTACATTACGGTCACAGTCGATTCAAAGCCAAATGGTACAATTGGATGAAACACATTGCTAATCTTATAAAAATGACTGTCATTCACATGAGAATTCGCCTTCGCGCAAAAAATCATTAATATTCAGGAGAAACCCACTCATGCCAGACCAAAAACCACTTCGCCAGCAGGACTTTCGTTTAGAAAAAATGGATAATGAATTGTTGTTGTTCAATCCAAAAACCACCAATATCCTGTATTTAAATGAGACCGCTTCCTTAATCTGGCAGCTTTGTGATGGTCAACGCAGTGTTCCTGACATGATTACAATGTTAATCCAAACTTTTCCTGAAGCAGAAAATAGCATAAAACAAGATGTTGAGGAAACGATCACTCTCTTCAAGACACACGGAGCAGTTTTGTTCGTATGACCACAAGTGGATCTCGACAAATCCATTACGCTGGACACAGCGTCACTGTAGAGTATGATCACCCGCTCATAGAAACTATCCTTAACAACATTATTTATCCATTCAACTCTACCAATCCTAGTAATAACTCCTCCATTTTCCGGGTGGAGTATCAAGAAGACCAAGAGCCAACCTATATCCTATATCTTGATGGGGCTCAAATTTATAAGGCTAAACACCAGATAGATTTTGCTGAAATGTTATTGAGCAAGATATGTTATCAACTGGCCTTTCATAGCAAGGACGGGATGCTCTTTCATGCGGCAGGATTAGCATATAAAGGTCATGGGATTCTGGTGCCAGGTGGAATTGGATTCGGTAAAAGCACCTTCACAGCCTGGATGGTTTCCCAAGGATGCGACTACCTGAGTGATGAGTTTGTTTATTTCCCCTGGGGAACTGATCAAATGCAATCCTTCTACCGGCCGCTCCATTTAAAAAAACCCTCCCGTGAGGTGTTGAGCAAGATGATCGATTACGAGTCTGAGGAGAGCTTTTTACTTGTCGGTAGTCGTTCAGACCTGGTTCATCCAAGCCTCATTAAAACCGACAATTGCTATACCCAACTACCCGTACAATTAATCCTTTTTCCGCAATATAAAGGGGATGCAGAATTTGAGTGGCGAGAATTAACAGCGGCTGAAACCGGATTGGAATTAATGCAATTCCTGATCAATGCTCGCAATCTTCCTGAGCATGGATTTGGTGAAATAACCAGCCTTGCCCGAAAAATCAAGGCGAAAAAATTCAACTATTCAAATTTTGATCAAATCAAATCTAAATTATTTAATCACCTTAACAATTTTTCAGAACCAAGAATATCTTCTTAACCATCTCCATCTTTTAAATTAAATTAATACGAGAATTCAAAGACCATTTTCTATTTATTTAAATCAGTCGTAAAATTAATTTATGATAAAAACAGTTTATTATCTGGATGGAACAATTCAAACAGATCTAACCATCGAGGAAATAAAAGCCGCTTTTGCAAAAAATCAAGGCGTTCTCTGGGTTGATCTGTTTGAAACCTCATACCAAGAAAGTGAAAAGATTCTTCTTGATGTTTTTAAGTTCCACCCGTTGGCTGTTTCCGACGCTCTTGATGAAATTCACATTCCTCGGGTGGATGATTGGGGTGAATATTTGTATCTGGTTTTGCACAATATTCAATTCAATCCTCTGGAAGTGGAACCTCTAAAAACAGACGAGATGGATGTTTTTTTAGGAAAACATTTTTTAGTCACCTACCAAAATAGTAGTAACCCTGTTCTCGATCGCGTAAGGCTTTTGCTTGAACGAGATTCTCGCTTTTTACAACTTGGTGCGGATCATTTATTCTACAAAATCGCCGACGACCTGGTCGCTGAAACTTTGCCGGTTGTTGATCAGATGGATGACGAAATCGATACAATTGAAGATAAGATGTTCAAGAGCACCAATCAGGAACTTTTAGAAAGAATTTTTACTCTGAAACGTTCATTATTACACTTACGTCGAATTTTGATGCCTCAACGTGAATTATTCAATAAACTTGCACGAGGAGACGATCATGTTATCGATCCACAGGAACGCGTATTTTTCCGGGATATTTATGACCATCTGGTCCGTTTATATGATATCTCCGAAAGTCTGCGCGACTTGATCAGTGGTGTGTTGGAAACTTACTTATCTGTCATAAATAATCGAATGAACGATGTGATGAAAACACTTACGATCATCACCACACTCTTTATGCCAATATCCTTCTTAACCGGTTTCTTCGGGATGAATTTTTTTGCTGCTGATCCTCCCTTTTCAGTTTGGACAACCAGACCAGTGTTCTTCCTCGTGATCGGTATTTTTGTTATGTTACCAATCGGTATGTATGTATGGATGCATAGTAGAAAATGGATGTAAACATAGAGAAGGACAATGTCTGAGAATAAATTATCAAAAAACGCACAACTCGTCCAGGCTGCCTTAACTGAATATGGACTTGATTTGCAAGTGGTAGAACTACCTGATTCCACACGAACTGCCCCTGAAGCAGCAGCTGCAATCGGTTGTACCGTGGATCAAATCGTCAAATCATTAATATTCAGAACAAAAAGCGGGAATCCGCTTTTGATTACTGCCAGTGGGTCAAATCGGGTAAATGAAAAGCGTATTCGGGAAATCATCGGCGAGAAAATTGCTCGCGCGGATGCTGATTTTGTTCGTGAAGTGACTGGGTATCCGATCGGAGGTGTTCCTCCATTTGCTCATAACCAGCATATTGAAACCATCATTGATGAAGATCTGCTTAATTACACAGAAATCTGGGCAGCCGCAGGTACACCAAATGCAGTTTTTCGATTGACTCCTCCCCAACTGGTATTGATCACCTCAGGACAAATCAAGAAAATCACCTAAAAGTAGGTCATCGGGTCAAATTGACAAACCAATGGACGTGAATTGATTAATAATCCATATTTTTTGCTGATTTACGTTTGGGAGCTATTTTTTTCTTGTTTCAACCATTTATGGACCATTTTGTACAACTTATTGGTGAAACTACTTGTATTATTTGATTTTTTCCTCTATAGTAAAAAAGTCAGGCGTGAAGTCTGAAATTATGCCCAGTTTTTTACTCTGGGAAAATTTATTTCTATTTAGAGAAGGAGATTTTTCATGGATTTTGAAGGTTATTGCGTAAAGTGTCGTGCAAAGGTTCAGGTTAAGGGTGGAACCGTAAAAGTGTCCGAAAATGGTCGCAAGATGGTGCAAGGCGTTTGCCCAAAGTGTGGAACCAAAGTTACCCGCTTCTTGCCCAATAAATAAGTAGAAATTTTTATCAATAAACCACAAGGTTATTTGCAGGGATAGAAATCTCTTCAAATAACCTTGTTGGCTTAATTATTCTGATACTGTTGAAAATGAGGTTACCATATCCTCAATAATCGGATCCGGAAATCCATCACATTGTGGATGAGGATTAATCCTCTCACTGAGATAGATCAAGTATGCTGTATCTGTTATTAATGGGGAGATTGGACGTAAAATAACTGTGTCATTGAAATAATTGGTAGTTGAGATTTCAATGGCAGCATCAATAATTTGCCCAGTAGGACATGATACTTGGGATTCGTTTAGTTTTGTACATAATGCAATCGAGGGGGATTCGGATCCATAAATAAATGTGCTGCTATCCATGGATTGATTGAATTTAATCAATGGTTGCACAACAAGCGGGTTATCTTCACTATTGACCAATGGAAAAACTTCAATTACTAGATTTTCGTCAGGATTACAAGTAACTGGGGTGGGAGTGAAAGTCTCCGTAGCTGTTAGGGTGAATACTAAAGTTGCTGTCGGGGTGAATGTTGAGGTTTGTGTTGCAGTCATGGTTGGTTCTGGTGGAACAGGTGTATCAGGTGGCGGAGGAGTGAAAGTATAAGTTGGGTACCATATGATTCCATTTGTTTTCGTTGGAATTGGAGTAAATGTCGATGATGGGTTTTGAGGAAAGCTAGGCAAAATTGTTGGAGTCGAAATTATCGTCGCAGTTTGGCCTTGTACTATTAGTTGAGTGGGTTCATTCGATGGGTTGAGGGTCGGATTGTTTTCCACGATAGGCAACTCAATATTATCAACAAGTGGGTTAGGGCCAAAAAAAGAGCTGGGTTGATGGGGTTGAGAAGAATTGCCCAACCGAGATTGGGAAAATTGTTCTTCCAATTTCATTACTCTTTTCTCTATTTCTTCTTTGGATAGATTTTGGTCTGCCAAAATTTCCCAAATAATCGATAATTTAACCCCTGGAATGCGAATAGCTTTAATTTGATCAGTATATACTGCCGGTTTTACTGCATGAATCGCATAGAAAATTCTTGAGTACCCTTCTTCTTGCTTAATTTTTCTATTTTGAAAAATGGTTGTCAATAAACAAAAAAAGACAATTAACAATAGAAAAAATCCGATAATGATCACATTTCTATCGATGGTTGTTTTCTTCTGGTTTTCGGTCTTGATCATTTTGAAGATCTCATTCATTAACAACCTTTAAGAATAAATCCGCAATTTTCGGGTCAAAATGCGTACCCATTCCATCGCGAATTATCTTAGCTGCTTCTTGTTCGCTAAGTGCTTTGCGATATACACGATCACTGGTCAACGCGTCCCATACATCAACTAATGCAAAAATTCTTGCCTCCAGGGGGATTTCTTCTCCTTTTAATCCTTGTGGATACCCGGTACCATCCCATTTTTCATGATGACAATAAGGGATAGGTAAAGCAGGGGTAAGAAAATGAATGTCCTTGAGCATTTCATAAGCGTAAACCGGATGCTGTCGCATGATTTTCCATTCTTCGTCTGATAATGGTCCTGGTTTGTTCAAAATTTGATCGGGAACAGCCATTTTACCGATATCATGAAGAAGACAACCTCGTCGAATATGTTCTAATTTATCCTGTTCAACTCCGACTGCCTTAATTGTCTTATCCATCAATTCCAGAACCCTGTCAGTATGACCTTTGGTCTCATGGTTCCTTAAATCCAGAGCTCTTGTCCACCCTTCCAATGTACTGTCGTATGATTCGATGATTTTGCCTTGTGAAGAGCGCACACTCTCAACCATTTGGTTGAAGGAATTAGCCATAACAGCTAATTCATCATTACTGGTTGTTTGAACTTGGACGGTCAGATCGCCATCCATCACTTTTTCTGAGGCTTTTACCAAATCCAGAATAGGAGTAGTGATTATTTTTGATAAATTGAGGCCGATCAAGATTACCAACAACAACACAAAACCGGTTAATAAGGCAATATTGAATCTTGTAGCATTGGTTGTGCTGACAAGAAAGGATTCTCCCAAGGCAATTCCAAGGATGCCCAAATCTTCCTTATTGCGAACTTCCCAGGTGGTTAAAATTTCTCGATAACCAATATTGCGGACATCCACCAGTCGGTTATTGGTGAAGATAAGGCTTGAATCATCCTGATCCTGAACAATTTCATCAACGATTTGTTTATCGATCTTGCTTGGTTCTAAAAAGGTACTGGATAGCACTTGTCCTTCAAAATCATAAATTGTTACTTGTGCGAGTGTTTCTTGGCGGATTTGATCTGACAACTTCTGAATTGATTTCCCAATCAGTAGAACTCCTGCTAAGTCCCTGGAATCAGAATAAACGGGACCTGCAATGTAAAAAGTAGGTCCATTTGATTCATTTACATAAGATACAAACTTCTCAGCATACTCATCTGATATTTCTTGGAAAACATTCTGGATGAAGGGTAGGTCACTAAACTGATATTTTCCCCCAGAACTAAATTCATATTCTTCAACATTTCCCTCAGGGATATGTTTTGCAGAAAATACCAGTTCTTCATTCAAATTCACAAAAACAACCGATTCCATCCGATTGTTAACTATTGTTCCAAATAATAACTCTCGAAGTTCATCCGGATCATTCTCAATAATTGCATCCGTAACTCCATTACTAAAAGCAAGCAATCGAAAAGACTCCAGCATTTGTTCCTCTTCGACTACCATTCTTTCGGTTGCGAGGACAGCTGATTCGAGTAATTGATTTGTAAAACGCTCTTCAATCGTATCGAATACTACTCTGGTAACCACAAAAGCTGCCCCAAAAATCAAGAAAATTGCTAATAATAAATATGGAAGAGTAACCTTCCCCCGGATTCCCAACGGCAACTGGTTAAATTTTTTCGTAATTGATGATGAAATATTCATAGAGTAATCCAAATAAAGTTAGTTGTAAGGTAGGATAATCTTTTTCCCCACATATGAATCATAGCTTTCTGCATTGTGTATGCAATCATTAATTTCTAGTTATTGGTTTGATTATACTTCCAATCGTTTATTATTTTATTTTTCTGAAAATTACTCAAGAATGGTTATAAAGTCACTCTTTTCTCTACCCCCCACAGGTTTTCCATAGGATCTACAATCAGGATGAACAGCTATTTGGTTTCCGGCAAACAATGTGTAAAATGTGCCATATTCCAGATCATTGAGGGGAGTGATGAGAACTGTGTCATTCAGGTAAGTAGTTGTTTTCAGTTCTATACTTGCTAAAACTTCGGTACCAGAACGACATGAATTAGAATTGTCATTGATCCTCTCACATATAACTACATGCGTTTCATCCCCATAAACCAATGTATTGGCATCCATGGCCTGGTTAAATACAATCTGCAAATCCAAACGCACAGGAATGTTTTCACTGCCATCAGGTGGCCACATTGTGTTGACCAATGGCAAAGATTTTCCATCGATATTACAAAAAACTGACGTTGGGGAAGGCGAATTGGTTGGTGTTCTCGAAGCAGTGGAGCTGGGTGTTGTGGTAAAAGTCAGGGTGGGTGTGTTTACTGAGGTTACAGAACTTGTAAAAGTTGGGGAAATCAGCAAAGTAGGTGTGGGAGTTAACGTTCTGGTTGAAGTGGTGGTTGGTGAAAAAGTTAACGTGGGCATCAATGTAACACTAGACGTCCATGTAGGAGTAAATGTAAAGGTTCTGGTTGGAGTCAGTGAAGATGTAGTTGTCCAGGTTGGTGTTAATGTAGGAATGTAAGTACCGGATGGTGTAATAGTAAATGTGAAAGTGGGAGTTGAAGTTCTACTGGGTGAACTGGTTGGAGGTAAAGTTGAAAATGTGGGCGTAAAAGTAAACGTTGGGGAGAACTGGTTTGTGGGGGTATTTGAAGGAGATAAAGTCAGACTTGGTACAGTTCCCCCTGGTAGTGTTCTTGAAGTTGTCCCGGTTACAGGGATTATTGTATTTGTGGCTAAAAATGAGTTTTCCGTGACTATCGGAGATGGAGAAATTTCATTACTTCCTTCTTCGGGAAACTGGTAAATTGTAGCTGTTGGGATTGGTTGGTTGATCTCCTCAACCAAAATTGCAATCCGC
>CAYSFA010000136.1:0-9016 GCA_964430025.1 uncultured Anaerolineaceae bacterium
TTGAGGGAAACATGAAAACATTGCTCATCATGCGCCATGCAAAATCCAGTTGGAAAGATCAGGAACTCCCTGATCATGATCGACCATTGAAGAAAAAAGGTAGAAAAGATATTGCCAATATGGCAAAAATTCTTAAAAAGAAAAGTCTAATTCCGGATTTAGTCCTTTCCTCCACCGCAGCTCGTTCAAAAGAAACAGCCACCTTAATGGTTGAAAAGCTCAGTTACAAAGGAAAATTAGAATTAATCAAAGAATTCTACATGGCAGAACCAGAAACGTATATCAAATTCATTTCCGAAGTGCCAGATGAGGTAGATAATTTGCTCATTGTTGGTCATAATCCTGGACTAGAGGGATTGGTAATGACTTTAGGAGACAAAATTACCTCTTTACCCACCGGCTCCATTGCTAAAATGTACCTGTTTATTGATAAATGGTGTGAACTAACATCAGAAACTGATGGGGAAATTAATCACGTTTGGATTCCCGAAGATTATCGATAAGATTTCTAAACACAAAATATCTGATATATGTGATGGGGTTGTGTAACCACAACGTCTCTATTGGTAGTAATTAAATGTTATACTCAGCATCAAGGTAAAGAATGCTTTATATAGTCGCTACTCCCATTGGAAATTTAGGTGATATGTCCTTTCGGGCAATTGAAACCCTGAAAAGTGTGGATTATGTGGTAAGTGAAGATACCCGCAAGACGGGGGTTTTGCTAAAACACTTCGATATTCACAAACCTCAGATTTCCTTCCGGGAAGATAACGAGAAAAGAACTTTACCAAAATTGATGGGGTTGTTAAACCATGGGAATAACATTGCATTAGTCTCTGACGCAGGGACACCATCTATCAGTGATCCGGGATACACTTTGGTGCGTGAAGTGCTGGCTACGGATATCGCCCTGACGGTGATTCCTGGCCCGACTGCATTAATTGCAGCGCTGGTTCTATCCGGATTACCCGTCCATAGTTTTACCTTTCGGGGGTTTGCTCCGCGTAAACACGGACCTCGCAAACGTTGGCTGGCAATGGATGCACAGTCCCCACACACGCTGGTGTTCTATGAAAGTCCTTACCGATTGAAAGCTTTCCTTCAGGATGCATTGGAGGTTTTCGGAGATCGGCAAATAGCCATCGCTAACGATCTGACCAAGAAATTCGAAACGGTATATCGTGGTTCTATCAGTGAGATGGTTGAAAAGTTTGAAAGCGAATCTATTTTAGGGGAATATTGCCTGGTACTTGAAGGTAAAATTGAGGATTGAAAAAATCCTGAATTAATTCATTGAAAAGAATTTGAAGCGAGTGTCGCGGTCGTAATAATCTTCACTCTCTGCGGTTTTCAATTTAGAGACTACAAAGTAGGTAGCTGGGGTCATTAAGATTTCAATACCGACTTTGAAAATGTAATTCGATACCACCAGACTTCCCCAGATCACCCAGGGGAATACACCCATTAGTGTGGCAATGGTCACAAAAATTAATGTATCCAACCCCTGACCTAGCAGAGTCGAAGAAATAGTTCTCAGCCACAGGAAGCGGCCTTTTGTTTTCACTTTCAATTTTGCCAGGGCGACTGAATTGCTGAATTCTCCTACCAGGTAAGCGACCAGACTGGCAATAACAATCCCGCCGGTACTCATTCCTCCCAGAATCGCGTTAAATGCCTCCTGGCCAGCATACTCCTGCCAAGCTCCCTCACCAGGCAGAACTTTAACAAGCGCGAGCATAAGTGAGCTGAAGATCAATGTCGCAAACCCCACCCAAATGACGCGCCGGGATCTTCGAAATCCATAAATTTCGGTCAGTACATCACCAAAGATATAACTTATCGGGAAAAGAAGAGTTCCCGCATCAAAGGCTAAGGGCAGTCCTAATAAATTCACCCCCCAGTCAATTATCTTAGCTGATGAGGCGATATTGGATAATAACAGAACAACCACAAATACAACCATTATCAGGTCATAGTATCGGAAGGAACGATTTTTTTCGGGTTGTTGATTCAAGTTATCTCTTTCCATTTTCATTTGAAACTATGATGGTTTCATTATAAATTCAAACAGCGCCAAATTCTACTTTGCTTTTCAAAATATGACCAGTAAAAATCCAAATATCATGATTTCATTGTAAACTTAGTCAGAGATAAGAGCATGAATCATTTTTTTATTGACCCTACATTTATTGATGGCGAAGTAGTCAGGTTTCCACAGGATATCTCCCATCAAATTTGCCGTGTGTTACGCTTGAAAATTAATGACCTGGTAATGGTACTGGATAACCAGGGAAATCAATTTGAAGTTCAAATGCTGGAAGTAAATACACAAAATTGTGTTGGATCTGTGCGGAAGAAAAGCCTGGCAGAAACTGAACCTCAGGTGGAATTACACCTTTTCATTGCCCTAACCCAACGTGAAAAATTCGAATGGATTTTACAGAAATGTTGCGAAGTCGGGGTAGGAAAAATCACCCCTGTCCTTACCGAGAGATCGATTGTGGCGGCAAATTTGGAATTCTCAAAGAAGAGAGAGCGGTGGGAACGAATTCTAAAAGAAGCTGCAGAACAAAGCAATCGCGGAAGAATTCCACCCTTGTGTGAACCTCTTAGTTTTCAACAAGTAGTAAGAATTGAAGACAGCCACAAGTTGATTGCCTGGGAGAATGAAAAGATACAAAAGGTGGATGCGCTTCTAAGCAATTTGAAAGAACCGAGAATTTCTTTATTGGTTGGTCCGGAAGGTGGCTTTGCTGAAACAGAAATCAAACTGGCTCTCCAAAACCAATGGCAACCGATTAGCTTGGGAAAAAGAATTTTACGGATGGAAACAGCCTCTATTGTTGCTTGTACGTTGATTTTGAATGCAGTGAGAGAGCTCTAGAGAACCTAACGCATCAATATTCGCTTGGGCAGCAAATTGCGTAAGCGATTTGTGGATGGTTTGCCTCGACCTATAAATCTTCCAAGATGATCAATAATGATTTGGGTGGGCTGGTTCACCAGAAAATTACAGCTCAGATCCTCTCCACGCATCCAATTTTCAAGTTGCGAATTCTCTATTTTGATTAAATTGTTTTGAAAATGGCTTCCAAAGCGCGTTACGAATTCATGTGAAAAAACAAATTCATCGTTTACGATTTCCCCTAAAGGCAGGCCGAGCGACTGGACAGGAAATTCTGAAAATGTTTCTAAGAACCTGATCGGGAAACAATGCAGGCTATTCTTAAACTGCCAATATTCCCAATCATATCTTTCAGCCAGGTCGTTTAGGCTAAACCCATATTCATCCATCACCCATTTTTCAAGGCTTTGGATGGTTTTTTGATCGACTGGAAACCAATCGGCCAGAGCAAGTGAACGAGATGGGGGATTTTTTGCTTCAGTATTAATTGGGTTAAGTTTGGTAATTTTCCCGGCGAAGAATCCAGCCGTGCCAAAGCTGAATGGCCAAACACGGGCAGTATTTTTCACTTGTTCGTGGTAGGTGACTGATTGAAATGTGTGAATCGGCTGGGTAGCTGCCTGAATGGGTTGACGAAGTGGTTCAATGCGGATGTTGTTTTGATACAAATTGAGGATTGCATCCAAAACCATTTCATCTTCTTCGAAGGTGAGTGTGCAGGTGGAGTACACCACCTGACCACCAACTTTTAACGCCTTAATGGCACTATCCAGTAATTTCAATTGGCGTTTTGCCAGCTGGTTGATTTCTTTTTGGGTGATTGGTTTGATGGCATGAGATTCACTCTCCCGCAAACCCTGCATCGAACAAGGTGCATCCAGGAGGATGCAATCAAAGGTTTCCGGAAACCAATTTCCAAAGGATTCCCCCGGGTAATTGGTAACGGCGACATGGCTCGCCCCCCAATTTTGGAGGACAATTCGTAAAGCGGTCAGGCGGTCACGACTGGAATCATTTGCCAGAATTAATGCTTTATCCATTGTTCTGGCATTGAGATGGGTGGTTTTGCCCCCTGGTGAAGCTGCCATATCCAGAATGAGTGGGTTTTCTGTGGGATCAAAATCAAAAAGCTCCACCGGCAACATGGATGCGGCATCCTGAATGTAATAATGACCAATTAGGTGTTCGACGGTTTTGCTGATCGGAAACTGATACTCCGTGACCCAAAAACCATCTTCACAGAATGGGACAGGTTTCAATGTCCATTGATACCGATTTGCCCACTTCTGGGCGATTCGGTTTGTTTCAACCTTAAGTGGATTGATCCGAAAGGAAGGATGGAGGGGTCTGGCCAATTCCTCCAATAAAGCTTGTTGTTGGGTGGTAGATAAAATGGGAACAAAGCGCTCCAACATCGCGCTTAATGGATCAGTCTCTATCTTCGAGGATTTTTGCTTCCTTTTCGCCATCCTGATATCCCTACTCTTTCTTGATCCAAAAAAACAGTTCATTCCCGATTTGGAATTCTTCAACATCCCAATTCAGACCAACGATATTCTCATAAACCAATCTGCGATGCTGGTCTGTTTTTTGGTGACGACTGTTCATACTCTCCGCGGGAAGGGAAACCAACAGGTGTTTGATAGGTAACGACAACCAGAAATTGCGATTACAACCCTTCTGGCGTTGTTCAAATCGATGAGCTTCCTTAAAGAAGAAAGCTACATCCGCTTCTATTTGAGGAGGATGTAAGAGAATATCCTGCTGATATCCCAAAGGTTCGTACCCGAGGAGTACAAAAAAAGAGTTGATCAGATCGATTCTTTCAGCGACGATGTCGTAAGCGTAATACTTACATGATGGATCCAGATTCATCCAGGGAAGGGCAAAGGGGTGATACCCACAAGCCAGGTCAAGTATCGACTCGGGTTTTCCGATCCTCTCAAATATCGTCTGGTAGAAAATATCCAGGTTTGGCAAACGCTCTTCGGTTGATGCATGGCTGGAGAGGATTTCCAGACAAACCTTTTTTACTTCTCCCTGTGAGGTTTTGACAGCCATGTGTAATGCTCTATTAAATTCTTCGTATGCTACATTCCCCAGATAATCCGCGACCACATTATGAAGTTTCTTACGAACAGCTTTATGTAACTCGGATAATTTTTTATTTTTCTCTATTTCCTGCAGGTAAAGGGATTCAACCAGTTCAAGCGGTAATTGTATGGATTTATATTTGGGGGATTGGAGGATTCCCTTAGAAAATTCGGATATTTCTTGGTGGGTTAGAAGCAATTTACTCATTTATTAAGCAA
The DNA here is from genome assembly GCA_964430025.1 of uncultured Anaerolineaceae bacterium. Taxonomy (GTDB): domain Bacteria; phylum Chloroflexota; class Anaerolineae; order Anaerolineales; family Anaerolineaceae; genus UBA6170. Next base: position 5,221 of record CAYSFA010000136.1, read on the forward strand.
AAAGACTTGTTCATTCGGGAAGGTAAATGTGCTTGATTTCCAGTCAGTGTTCTGCAGGAGACTTTCAAAATGAACACTATAAAACTCGCGCATTCCCTTATTTCTGCCAGATAATGACTGGGCTGGAAAACTCACAAGCAGGAGATTGCAGTTTAGCCCGTTGATGATTCTCTTTCCGATGTTTTTGTCCACCTGTTCCAAACAAGGAATGGTCTTCAAGATCAGCCCAAGCTGGAATTTTTCCTGTGGTATTTGATGGGTCAAGTCACAACAAAAGGCTTTTCCGTTGATGTTGAAATGTTCGAAAAAGGCATTCAGGAATTCGATCTGATCGGTATAAATATCACACACGGAGATTTGCGTGTCATTTGTAACAGGCATCCAGGCTAAAGCCAGAGGGTTGAGTCCACAAGCTAAATCCAGTAGTGACTCAACATGAGTCAAGGATTGCAGCGTTTCCAGATAGAACTGGTTGAGGATGGGGAGCCGCTCGCGGGTGGAGGCATGTAAACTCATTGCCTGAATGAAAAAACGCTTTGCTTCCGGGCTGTGAAGGTCGGAAGATAAACTTTTCATTTCGGAGAAAAGTTGATCATAATCAATCCCTAGAGGTTGATAAGCAGCGCCAATCTGGTGGAGTTTATTGCGAACTGCTTTTACCGTATCCTTCCAGGATCGTCCTTTTTTCAACTCGCTCTCGGCAATATTTGCTATAACACTCGCATGGATGTTGCGATACTTCGCGCCTTGTTGAACCTGTTGTACTAATTCTTCAAATTTTTCAGTCATGCGGAAAGAGTCCTGATACGATCAGTTAATTGGGTCATGAATCGTAAATTATGGATGGTTGCCAGACGGGAATAGAGGGAGTCATTCATTTTGAAAAGGTGGTGTAAATAACCACGGGAATAGCGGTGGCAGGTCAGACAATCACAACCCTCGGAGATTGGACCATCATGTTTGATATGCTCCTGATCATTAATGTAAAGATATTTCAGCCAATTGCCTTGTAACCCTGCATTTTCAGAGTCGTGTGGGTAAACGAATTGATACAAACGTCCATGGCGGGCGTCACGTGTCGGCATTGCACAATCAAATATTCCATACCCCAACCGATAACAATCAAGTACATTCTTTGGGTGACCAATTCCCAGGGCATGCATGGGGTATTCTTCCGGGATCAGACTGCGGGTATAGGAGAGGATATCGGTTAACAAGTTTCCTTCTCCATCCAGGGGCCAACCACCATAGCCATACCCATCAAAACCGATCTTCAACAGTTCATCAGCACACTTTTTTCGCAAGTCGGGGATGCCGCCACCCTGGACGACCCCGAAAATCAATGGGCGTTCTTCGTTGCTTAATTTTTTTTGTTTGATCAGGTCATCAAATGTTTTTCGGCAGCGTTTCGCCCACTCGATGGTTCGTTCAACACTCAATTCCTGCTCTGCATCTGACGCGTCCACATGGGTGCAATCATCCAAACAGATGACCACATCGGCTCCATAAGAGAGTTGAAGCTGGATACTTTTTTCAGGGGTAAGTTGAAATTTGCGGTTAGAACCTTCAGGCAGGAAATTAATGCCTTTGCTGGTCATGTTTCCAAATTTTGGGTTTTGTCGTATTAAAGAATACGCCTGAAACCCACCGGAATCGGTAATAATGGGGCGTTGCCAACCGCTCATGGTATGTAAACCGCCCAGCGATTGGATGGTGCTTGTTCCTGGCTTTTGCATGAGATGGAACGCGTTCATCACGACCGCCTGAATTTGTGCGTTTTCGAGATCTTTGCTGTCAACAGAGCGTACCAGGCCAAAGGTAGCGTCCGGCATAAATACAGGAAAGGTTAATTCACCATTATTTAATTGAAGGGACTTAATAAATGGATACGCCATACGTTGATTATGCCTGAAGAGAGGATTGGTGGCAAGTTAATTGACTTTAATCAGACAATCATTGATCTTCAAATTTCCAAGATTTGGATTTGTTTCGAATTTGATCAATTTGATTCCAATACCCTTCTATTGATTTCTTTCCGAATAATGTTAGTTTTACTTTTGTGTTTGGTCTTTTTTTGACGATCTTCTTTTCAATTTCAATTAATTTTGCTTCTTCCAGTTTTATTAAGTGACCTGAAAGGTTTCCTTGTGTCATACCTGTCAGACGCTGTAAAAAAGTGAAATCAGCGGAAATACAGGAAGAAAGGGCAGTAAGAATGGCCAATCGGGCTGGTTCATGAATGACTTTATCCAGACCAACAATGTCTTCAAAAAAATCACTCATTCTACAACTCCTGGTTGCGGAGGTAATAATTTAATTAATGTGTAATGATCAACCAAACCACAGAAAATCAAACCAAGTCCAATCACTAAATATCCCCACACACCAGCCTGATCACTAAAAACCATTTTATAAGGTGTTAACCCAATTGTGGGTAAGAACGCCAAAAGAAGTAATGCCAACGAAAAAACAATATACACGGTTTGTTTGCGAGCGAAGAACGGAACAGCAAATAAAATTGCCCATCCGATACTGGTGAAGCTGATGGGATGCTTTAATTTGGAATTTATGAACAAATCCAAGTAATCCACTAATACAAATGCAGCAAAAATGAAAAGAATCAAAAGAAATATCATGATATTGTTTGTAGATTTAACCCTTCCCATTTCTCGTGAATAATAGCGATCAATTACAATTGCAGCCAAAAAAGTTAAAATAATCATTACCGAAGGAATACCGATGTCTTTACCTGTCGGTGATATTCCTAATTCTAAATAGTTCCACGCTGCCAGGAACAAGAAATAAATCCCAAAAGGTACAACCAACAACCCTTTGAGGTTCTCAAAATTTTTGGTTATCCATCTGGTTTTTTGGTAATTACTCATCTCGCACTTTCCTTCCCATTTACCTAAATTTAGTATATAAGATAATATAGTCTTTGTCAATATATAGTTTGTAATACAGACTATAAATAAAAGGTGCTCAATAAAATAGAAAAACCAAAGTTAGATGAATTGAGTACAGGACTTATTGAGATAGACCGATTATTGTAAGAAGATTAGATGAGAGTTGTTAACCCGTTGTAGATCATCGTAATTCCAACAATGACCAAAAGTGCGACAATTATCCACCCTATTATTCTTTGAATATTTGGTTTCAGATAGCCAACTGTTCCTAACAGTACTATCCATAGCATCGTAACAGGTATCATGGTTGCATAGAACCCTAAAGCGAAGGAAATCCCAAGCCAGGGGGAAGTCTGCCAACCTGTCAGGATCGTGGGAACCCCAATGGTTGCCCAAAAGATGTAAACATTCGGATTGAGCAGGTTCATGGTCACCCCTTTTAAGAAAGAGGTTGGATTGAGGGTGGCTGTTGTAGTTTCAGGAGTCAATTCAACTTTTTTCCTGGCGGTTAGGTAGGCGTCCCATGCCAGATAAAGAATGAAAATTCCTCCAACAATTCTGAGAATGTGGGTGAACCAGATGGGTAACTGAGATAAAAGGAAGAAAAGGGCTAACATCACCGGCCCATCAGAAGCCAGCGGGATTAACGCCAGTGGGATTGTTCGTTTCCAACCAATACGGATAATTTGGGAGAGCAAAAAAGCCTGCATTGGCCCAGGCAGGAAGGAAGCATATAAACCAAAAATAATACCCTGTGTTAAAAAATACATGGAATTTTCACAGGGTATGGTATTGAATCAATATTGGGCATCGTTGAAATCTTCTTTTCTTGTGTATTTTAATTTGAACAATCACCCTGAGGTTTTATCAGGACCTTATTCTAATTTATA
>CAYSFA010000137.1:0-8921 GCA_964430025.1 uncultured Anaerolineaceae bacterium
TGGGTGGAGATTACAATTGAGTATGAGAGCTTTGAAGAAGCACGTCGGATGATTGTGGGGTATGGTGGCGCGATAGAGGTGTTAGAGCCAATGGCGCTTCGCAGAAGTGTTCAGGATTTCGCTAACCAAACCGCAGCAACTTATCTTTATTGAACAAAACATCCATTTACCATCTATGTGGATGGTATTCCTATTGACAAAATAAATTAAATAGTTATAATCTAAAATTAATCATCTATTTACCATCTATATGGATGGAAAGAGGTAATATGAAAAAACAAATCAATATCCAGGAGTTAAATGTAAAAGAGGCTTCTCTTCAGGAGTATCAAGCCTTAAGAAAATTAATGGACGTGGTTAGCAAGGAACGCCAACCTGATGATCCTGTTGTCCCCTTAGAAGAAACCATCAATCAATTGAAGAATATCCCTTCCTTTATGGAGTTAAAAATGTGGTGTGTTTGGGATGATGATCATGCTAACTTGTTGGCTCAGGGCAACGTTGCGTTGATCTACACGGATGACAACCGCCACCTTTCCCAATATGATATCATCGTACATCCTTCATCCCGCCAGCAAGGAATCGGTAAACATTTGCTTGGGTTGATTGCAGAAGCGGCTTCAGCAGATAACCGACGCTTGTTGGTGACCGACACGAATGATCGTGTCCCGGCGGGCGAAGCCTTTATGCACCGTATCGGAGCGAAGCGTGGGTTGGAAGGTCACATCAACCAATTACGCATCGAGGAACTTGACAAAACATTAATCAGAAAATGGCTTGAGCAGGGTAGCATGAATGAGGATCAATTTGAGTTAGGTCTTTGGGAGAGCGAATATCCGGAAGATAAATTGGAGGAGATCGCGCAATTGATTGAACTTACCAATCAACAACCTCTCGGGGATCTGGAAATTGAGGAGATGCACTTTAATCCTGAACAACTGCGTGAGATGGAAAAAATGGATCTGGCACGAGGTAACTTACGGTACACCTTCTATGTGCTCGAAAAGGCAACCGGGAAATTCGCAGGGTATACCGAAACCGTGTGGAATGCAAACCGTCCGGAAATCTTACGACAGGATATGACAGGGGTTTACCCGCAGTATCGTGGAAAAGGCTTAGGTCGTTGGTTGAAAGCTGCCATGTTGGAAAAAATGCTCAAAATTCATCCGGAAATCAAATTTGTACGCACACAGAATGCTGATAGTAATGCAGCTATGTTGCGCATCAATAACGAATTAGGGTTCAAGCCATACATGACCAACATTCTATGGCAGATGGAAATTGAGCAGGTTAGAAATTACGTAAACAACAATAATTCCAGGAGGCTATATGTCTGAAACTGAAAAAATCACTATCAATATGTCTGCAGTAGATTTGGGGAAAGTGGATTTGCTGGTCAATGAAGGATTGTATAGCAACCGAACCGACTTCATCCGCACTGCCATCCGTTCACAGCTGGAGAAGCACACCTTTGAAATTCAGCAATCTGTTACCCGTCATTCCTCAGTCATCGGGGTGCTTTCCTACGGTAAGGCTGATTTAGAAAAGCGAAAACAAAAAGGGAAGAAATTGTCCTGTTCCGTAATTGGTATGTTAGTTTTGGAAAATGATGTACCACCTGAGCTGGCAGCTGAAGTGTTTGAAGAAATTAAAGTTCGAGGAATCTTCAATGCCAGTCCGGAGGTAAAGGCAGCCTTAGCAGACCGGATGAAATGATCTTTATAATCTGTAACAAAAAACTTTTACCCCAATCAAGTTTTTGATACTATACTAATTAAATACACCATCTTCAACCTTTTTGGAGTAATAATGAATACCGAGTCTGTGAACCCGTTTATATTTGAAGGGGACGAAGGGGAGTTTTCTTTAAAACAAGAGATTATCACAATATCAATGACACTTCCATTGGGAAGGGGGAAGGTGAATTGTTATTTGGTTAAAAATCACCATGGTTTTTTCCTGATTGATACTGGCCTACCTAATGGCGAAAAGCAATTACTGGAAGTATTAGGAAAGGCAGGTTGCAAACTTGGTGATCTGCAATTAGTAATTCTTACCCACGGTGATCCTGACCATATTGGCAATGTGACAACTTTGCGGGAGAAATATAAGGTGAAGAGTGCCATGCATATGGAAGATGCAAACATGGCCAGAAGTGGGGATATGTTTGTCAATCGCAAAAAAGCAAACCCAATTCTTAAAATGATGGGTCCAGTAGTCATGGGGTTTGGAGAATCAAGGCGATTCATGCCGGATATTCTCCTTAAGGATGGTGATGATTTACGACCATACGGGCTATACGCGAAAGTGATCTCCATTCCAGGTCATTCAAAGGGCTCTATAGCGATTCTGTTAGAAACGGGAGAATTGTTCGTCGGTGACTTGCTCGACAGCACCAAGGAACCTGGTTTCACCCCCTTAATGGACGATCAGATTGCAGCAAATAACAGTATGATGCGATTGCAGATCGAAAACATCAACACGGTCTATCCAGGGCATGGAGAGCCATTCCCCTTTTCAGTTTTTAAACCGAAAAGCTAATTATTAAGTCGAAAAAGGCCATAGAATGAATGAAGAAATAGCAGCGCTGATCAATCCGCAGCTTGTTCAAATTGCTGCTGCGCAGTGGGAAGCTAGAAGTAAAATCGAGTTGCTCGATGATGTAGCCAATTATGTTTATCAATTTGAGGGGAATGATGGCTGGAAAATTTTACGCATCACTCACAGCACCCATCGCTCTGAAAACCAGATCCTTGCTGAATTGGATTGGATAAATTATTTGTCCGGTCATGGGGTCCCAATCGCGCTACCTTGTAAATCAAAGAATCAACTCCTCACCGAAACGTTTCCAGTGAAGGATTCATATTTCACTGCGGTCGTTTTTGACTTTGCTCCGGGTCAATTTGTGGAGGAATCCAACCCGGCTGTGTGGAACAGTGACCTTTTTTTTCAGTTGGGTGCCATTCTGGGGCGTATTCATCGGGTGAGTAAAGATTACAACCCCGTGCATTTGCCAGAAAAACGACCGGATTGGCAAGAAGATAATCTCATTAAAAATGCCTGGGAAATTTTACCAACCGAACAAAACATTGCCGTGGATGAAATGGAAGCAATCCTCCATCAATTTAATCAATTTCCATTGACCCGGGACAATTATGGGCTGATCCATTCGGATGTTAACCCCACCAATTTTCATGTGGCTGATGGAAAAATCACTCTTTTTGACTTTGACGATAGTGCTTACAACTGGTTTATCAATGATATCGCTGTGGTGATCCCATTATATTCACGCATGTATTCCGAACCGGACTGGAAAGAAAAAATTGGTGAATTTATTTCCTGTTTTATACGTGGATACCGATCCGAGAATATTCTGGATGACTTCTGGTTGGATTTTTTGCCGACCTGTTTGAGATTGCAAAACATAATAACCCTGGTTGCCATGTATGAAGCCAACATCCCTGGTTCACAATATCATTCGTTTTATGAGCTGGTATTGAAGACCTACCGCGAAGGGCATCCTTTATTCGAATTTGATTTTCGAAAGTTTACGTAATCCGGAGAAGAGGGGCTGCGAACTTATCATTCAAGGGGGCAAAACTATCCTGTGTGCAGGATGAAAACAATGAATTACGTCTTGCAGGTAAAATAAAAAACATCTTGTAAACAGGATAAAAATATACTATAATTATCTTATAGACAAGATGATAACACATGATAATCATCTTATGAGCAAGATGAAATGTACAATAAAGGCCTTCTCTACAGTGGAATAGGTGAAATATGTCAATTGATGTGGGACGTTTAAAAACAGTATTACTGGATGCAATAGAAAATGTTCGTGGAACAGACTATATACCCCGCAACGTTCAAATCGAACCGAATATGCCTTATATCTTTGTTGGTGTTAGGCGTTGTGGTAAGTCTTTTCTTCTTTACCAGAGGATGTTTGAGCTGGTTTTAAAAGGACATAGATGGGAGGAGTTTTTATACATCAATTTCGAAGACGAAAGACTCATTGGTTTTGATGTGTCAGACTTTAATACTCTTCTAGAAGCACATTATTCTCTTTATCAGGAAAAATCACCTATATTGTTCTTGGATGAAATACAAAACATTGATGGATGGGAAAAATTCGCAAGGAGAATGGCAGACCTGAAGCTAATTATTTACATAACAGGTAGCAATGCTAAAATGTTGAGCCAGGAAATGGTTTCATCCCTTGGCGGTAGATACCTGGTGAAATTGATATACCCGTATTCTTTCAGCGAGTTCCTTCCTGCAAATCAAGTTAATTTTGATGAAAAAACTCTTTTATCCACAACAGGAAAAGGTCAAATAATAGGAATGCTGGAAGATTATTTTTATTTTGGAGGATTTCCTGAGCTTGTTCGGATCACATTAAAAAGAGATTACCTTAATAGTATTTTTGACAAAATATATTTAGGTGATATCGTGATGCGTTATGGCGTAACGAACCATAAGGCTTTAGAGATTTTGATGAAAAAGCTTGCAGAGACGGTTCGTCATCCGATTTCTTACTCGAGGTTAGCCAATATAATCAAATCTGTGGGGATCAGTGTAGGAACAAGTACAGTGATTCAGTATCTTGACTATGCAAAAGAATCACAAATCATCTTTTCAATAGAAAATTTTGCATCAAAACTGGTTCAAAAGACTACAACCCCTAAATATTATTTTATCGATAACGGGTTGCTGAATCTTTTCTTAATTAAATCTGAACCCGCATTGTTGGAAAATCTGGTTGCCATCACTTTGGTGAGAAAATTCGGAAAAGAAAACGCTGTCTATTTTTATGAAAAAAAGGTAGAGGTAGATTTTTATATTCCCAGCCAATCTCTTGCGATTCAGGTATGTTTTTCAATGAAGAATCCCGTTACTTTTGAGCGAGAGGTTAACGCATTGTTCAAATTTTCCAATTATATTCATTGTGAGAAGTTGTTGATTATCACTTATGATGAAGAAGGTATGATAAAAGAAAAGGGGATGGAGATTGAGATAATTCCGATATGGAGATGGCTTTTATCCTAATCGCAATTACAGATGGATTCTGATTGTTAATCTGTATAATACTAACAAGGAAGCCTTCTACATGACCGTGTCTATCATTCTGTTATTAGTGATTCTGATCATTGCTTTGGTGATGTTCTCATTCGAGTGGGTGCCACCGGACGTAACAGCCATTGGGGTATTGGTCGCATTGGTTGTTTTTGGTTTAATCCCATTAGATAAGGCATTTTCTGGGTTTGGTAGTGACACCTTCATTCTATTAATGGGTTTATTAATCATGACAGCTGCCCTGCTGCGGACTGGGGTGGTGGAAATAGCAGGTCAGAAATTGTTACAATTTACCGCAAATCGTCCTAACAGCCTTCTCCCAGCGATCATGGTTACTGTGGCAACAATGAGCGCCTTTATTAATAATACAGCCGCGGCAGCCTTCTTTTTACCTGTAATTCTAGGGTTAAGTCAAAGAGCAAAATTTAGTGCTTCCCGTTTATTGATGCCAATGGCCTTTGCAGCGATTCTTGCTAGCTCAGTAACGTTGGTCGCCACTTCCACCAATGTTGTTGTTAGCGGCTTGATTACTCAATTTGATCTTGAACCGATTGGCATGTTTGAATTAACCCCAGTTGGGTTACCCATCCTCATTGCTGGTCTTTTGTATATGTACTTTTTTGGCAAACGTTTAATCCCGGAACGTTCTTCTCCGAAAGATGTTACGGAAAGTTTCGATCTACGCCCTTACCTAGCGGAATTACGGATACTACCGAATTCTCCTTTGGCTGGAAAGACGCTGGCTGAATCAAACATAGGCAGAAATTATGATTTCACCATTTTAGCAATCATTCATGAAGGAAAACGTAAACTGAATCCTCCATCAGACACTATATTATATGAGGGAGATGCGTTGCTGGTTGAAGGAATTTCCGAATCCATTCTTAAGATAAAAAATGTAGCAGGTATTGATATTCAAGCCGATATAAAATTTTCAGAAGCCGAATTACAGCCCCAGGAATTGCATTTGGCTGAAGTGGTTTTATTGCCACGCTCCCCTTTTATTGGCCGCACATTGAAAGGGCTGCAGATGCGGGAACGCTTCGATATCCAGGTCGTAGCGATCAATCGCCGCACCGGCATCATCCATTCCAAAATAGCAGATACTCGCTTACAGCTGGGTGATGTATTGCTGGTTCAAGGAAACCATAATCAAATTAAAGCTTTACAAGCAGAAAATGCATTTGATGTATTAGGCGTATTGGAAGTTCAACGATTCAATAAAAAACAAGCAATAACGGTTGTTACTATTTTTGCCGGTGCATTTATTTTGGGATCGCTAAATATCTTAGCCTTGCCCGTAGCAATGTTACTTGGCGCTATGTTGGTGTTTATTACGCGTACTATCACACCTGACGAAGCGTATCGGCAGGTGGATTGGAAAGTGCTTATTCTGATTGGTTGTATGCTCGCATTAGGCGTTTCGATGCAGACTACCGGTACTGCTCAGTTCCTGGCAGACGGGCTTACAAACCTTGTGGGTGATTTAAACCCAATGTGGCTTCTAACCGGCTTTTTTGTGTTGACCGTGCTGCTCACCCAGCCTATGTCCAATCAGGCTGCTGCTGCTGTGGTTATCCCGGTGGCAGTGCAGACTGCCATCCAGTTGGGATTAAATCCGCGCACGTTTGCGATGATGATTGCCATCGCTGCCAGCACATCGTATCTGACTCCCCTCGAACCAGCCTGCCTGATGGTGTATGGCCCCGGGCGGTACCGCTTCCTGGATTTTGTGAAGGTGGGCGGCTTGCTGACGTTGGTTGTTTACCTGATCGCCATCTTCATGGTACCAATGCTTTGGCCATTATAAAAGGAGTTAAAAATGAATTCCAAAAAGGACCTTAATGGGCTCGCCTGGCTGCTTGAAGAAGAAAATCCAGGGGTGCGATATTTGGCTTGCCGTGATCTGCTCGCTTTACCCCAAGATGAACCAGAATTAGTAACCACCAAAGAGAAAGCGCATCGCGAAGGACCGATAGCAACTGTGCTGGATGCAATGAAACCAGAAGGGTACTGGGTGACCCCAGGCGCTGGGTATAGCTGTAAGTACAAAAGCGGAGTATGGTCGCTGATTATGTTGGCCCAATTAGGGGCTAAGGTCGAAATGGATGAACGCCTCAAGCTTGCCTGCAAATATCTGGTTGATCATGCAATGGCAAAATCCGGGCAGTTCAGTGTGGACGGCACCCCGGAAGGCACCATCGACTGCCTGCAGGGCAACCTATTATCCGCTTTACTCGAAATGAGGTATCAGGATGATCGCCTGGAAAAGGCTATTGACTGGATGGCGCGCAGTGTAACCGGAGAGGGGGTTGCTCCGCTCAAAGTTAAATACGCCAACCGGCACTATTTCAATTGGAATTGCGGGTCGGTATTCGCCTGCCATTATAACCATAATCTTTCCTGTGCCTGGGGAGGGACAAAAGAGTTACTGGCATTGGAAAAAATCCCTGCTGAGAAACGCACCCCTCAAGTAAAGAGAGCTATAGAAACAGCCAAAGAATTCTTTTTGGCAAGTGATCCCCTCAAAGCTGAATATCCAACCCACACTGGCGGGAAACCCAGCCTGTATTGGTGGAAACTAGGCTTCCCGGTTTTTTATGTGACCGATATTTTGCAATTGCTGGAAGCGCTGGTTGGAGTGGGATTGGCTGGTGATCCACGACATAATAATGTGATTTCCTACATTAAGAAAAAGCAGGATGACCAGGGACGCTGGACGTTGGAACATGATTACAAGACCTGGGTTAAATTTGGCCCGAAAGGCGAACCCAACAAATGGGTGACCTACCGGGCTTTGCGGGTGTTAAAACAAGCGTTCGGTTGAAAGGAGCAAGCAAGAATGAATACGCTCTTAAATGAAAAATCCATCCATTGGCTTTTAGAGGAAGAAAATCCAGGAGTGCGATATCTGGCTTTACGAGATTTGATGGATCTGCCAGAAGGTGACCCTCAAGTATCCACAGCCAGAGAGAAGGCTCATCGCGAAGGACCAATTGCCACCATACTTGACGCAATGCACCTGGAAGGTTACTGGGATGAACCCGGACCCGGGTATTTGCCGAAATATCGCAGCACTGTCTGGTCGATTATTCTTCTGTCGCAATTAGGTGCTGATGTCACTCAGGATCAACGCATCCAAACAGCCTGTCAATACGTACTGAAGAATGCTTTAACCGAAAACGGGATATTCAGCACATCAGGAACACCCTCCGGAACAGCCGATTGTTTACAAGGGAACTTAATTACCGCCTTACTTGATCTGGGTTGTAATGATCCTCGCCTTTCAGCTGCCTTTGAATGGATGGCACGCACCGTTACCGGGGAAGGGTTGGCACCTATGGGAGATAAAACAACCTCGTTGCGTTATTACGCCGGGAAGTGTGGGCCAGGCTTTGTCTGGGGAGCGAATAACAAACAGCCATGTGCCTGGGGAGCAGCCAAAGTGATGTTGGCATTCAGTAAATTGCCGGTTTCAGAACGCACCCCATTGATCAACACCGCCATTCAGCAAGGAATAGACTTTCTTTTGAGCGTTGATCCACTGGAAGCGACTTACCCCAGCGGATGGAGCCTCAAACCCAGCGGAAACTGGTGGAAGTTCGGATTCCCTGTCTTTTATGTGACTGATATTCTGCAGGTCGTGGAAGCATTGGTGAGTCTGGGTTTGGGGGCAGACCCACGTTTATCAAATGTACTGGAATATATCTCCTCCAAACAGGATGTAGATGGCCGCTGGTTGTTGGATTATGACTACACCGAGAAAACCTGGGTCGATTTTGGGGAGAAAAAGAAACCAAACAAATGGGTTACTTATCGGGCATTCAAGGTTTTAAAGAGTC
>CAYSFA010000138.1:0-8831 GCA_964430025.1 uncultured Anaerolineaceae bacterium
CATCTAAAATCTGCTCTTGAAATCATGAATGAGATTCAAGATAGAAAGAATATTGCTGTAATTCAACTTGAATTAGGATTAATTCAGGAAAATTTGGGTGATTATGAGTCCTCAAAACAAAATTATTTATCTGTTTTGAGATATTGGAAATCAATTGAAAATTCATTTTGGTTATCCAATATCCTTAATAATCTAGGTGTTTTGTATCAAATGATGGGGGAATACAAAGAAGCGAGTAGCGCATTCAATCAAGCCTTAACATATTCACGGCTTTGTGGATATTCAAGGATGGAAGCTTACATTCTTACTGGGATTGGGGATGTTTCTTTGGAAATTCTTGCCGATGAACAGGCATCTCAAGCTTTTACTGCAGCAGAGGAGATAGCAAACCGATCCGAGGAGCTCTTTCTTCAAGTTTATATTTTAGTTCAATGTTCCAGCTTGGCTTCATTCAAGAATAAATTTTCTGATGCTAAAAATTTACTTTTCAACGCGAGAAAATTAATTAAGAACAACAATTCTGAGATGGAAAGACACTTAATAGATTTAGAATTCGAAGCGATTAAAATTCAAGAAAATCATGATGTTTCATTATCAAGGTTAGAAAATATTAGTTTGTTTTTTGAAAAAGCAGGACATAAATCTCAATTCGAAAAAACTAATTTTTATCTGATGTTGGGTTTTATAAAATCAAACCAACACGAAAAAGTGATTGAAAAATTCTTACATCTGATGTCTAGTCTTCAGAGTAAGTATCCACCGACTTCTTTAATTGCTCTTGCCATGAGATTTCGAAAAGAGTTGAATGCTTATACTCCAACCTACCTTCAAAATGAATATTCTCAATTCCTCGAAACAATTGATAGGTTTACAGGGAACCTCCCAATTCTTCGGCGTGAAATTATAAAAATATCATCCAATCTTCAAATTGCAGAAGCAACCATAAAAATACGCTCATTTGGAAGAATGGAAATTTCTCTCAATAACCGTGTAATTACTAATTCCGAGTGGCAGACACAAGCTGCGAAAGAAATGTTTTTCCTGATCCTGGCCCGTCCTGAAGGATTAACCAAAGAGGAAATCAGCCTCATTTTCTGGCCAGACGCGACTTACGAAGAGTCAAAATTCCGCTTTAAGAACACCATGTACAGAATGCGAAGAGCAATTGGGAAAGAATGTGTTCTCTTAGAACAGAATGTATATCGCTTTAACAGCAAAATAAATTATGAATATGATGTAGAACAATTTTTAAAGGAAAATGCTTTAGCGAATCAGATGAGTGATCCTGTCAGTAAATTATCTCATTTTCGTGAAGCATTAAAATTCTATCGGGGAGAATATTTATCAGAAATAGATTTTACCTGGGTGATGAGCCCCAGGGAATTTCTTAGGCAAATCCACCTTAATATGCTGCTACAAATTTCGAAGATTTACCTCAACCAATCCAACCTGGATTTGGCTTTGGATTATTGTCAACGAGCTTTGAGGGAAGATAATTTATTTGAAGATGCACATCGTTTGGCTATGAAAATTTATGCTGCCATGGGAAATCGCTCTGCTCTAATTCAGCAATATCAAAAATGTGTTGAGGTGCTGGAGAAAGAAATCAATACATCACCTTCTCCTCAAACGTTGGAGCTATATCACAATTTACTAAAGTAAGGAATCCATCTAGTTTTACATTAGGTCGATGACTTCACTATAATTTGAGTATTAGTTGTTACATTAATCGCTGAATCAAGTGATTAATTAATATCAATTTCAAACAAATTTCCACTTTTTGAGACTTATTTAATGCCTGTTTTGAGACCCACATGAACAATAATAGGTCTTCAAGAAAAAATTTATTTAAGGAGTAAAACCATGTTTTCAAAAATCTCTACTAAATTCGCTTCAATCCTCAGAACCGTTGATATTCGTATGATTTTATTTTTGCTATTATTAGTTCTCTTTGTTCTCGGAGCTGGTGCACCTGGTGCAACTGGATTAAACACTGGATAATTAAATAATTCATTTCATTTCAATATCAATCTTTAGTTCATCTATTCCTTAGAATAGTAATTTATTAATCAATAACTGTTGTTTACTTCTAAAACTGAATGATCCTTTTATTGGCTATTGTCATAGGCCTGTTCGCAACTTTAATCCGTGCCAGGCTTAACAATCGATCGTTGAAGCTACCACCATTTCGTTTGGAATGGCTGGTTTTTATATCTGTCCTTCCGCAAGTCTTTGCTTTCTATTTTCCTACAACTGGGAAATGGTTTCCTGAATGGACGATCCCATATCTTCAAATCCTTACAATGGTTGGGCTGATCACATTCACGATTGTGAATCTGACAAAACCAGGCATTTGGGCGATGGGACTGGGGTTGATCAGCAATTTCCTGGTCATCGTCCTAAACGGTGGTTGGATGCCAATTCATCCACAAACATTAAAAAGGATGGTTCCTTCCCAACCCATTGACTATTGGGAGATTGGGACAAGGTTAGGATTTACAAAGGATCGAATTCTTAATTATGAAGAAACGAAATTGGCTTTTTTATCAGATGTTTTTATCCTACCGCAATGGATACCGTATAAAGTAGCTTTTAGCTTGGGAGATGTTTTTATCTCCATCGGTGTGATTATTTTATTGTGGTCATTAAGTGCAAATAACAAGGAGAAAGAATGATACCTTTAACCCAAATTAACAAAATAGCACCAGAACCAAAACCAGTGATGCGCGAGAGACATGATGATCTCAAAGCGGAATTCGGAAGATTGATGCACGCTGCTGTTATCAATAAAAGTTTTCGTGAAAGATTGTTGGATAACCCTATTGATTGTCTTGAGACGGGTTATTGTGGTGAGAGATTTGATTTTCCGTTTGAAATTATCAATAGTATCAAACAAATTAATGCAAGATCATTGGAAGAATTTGCTAATCAGGTGGTCACTTTCATGAACATACCAGCTCGAAAAGAAGTCGTACCTGTATACTGCAACTAATTAAAAAATCGATGTAGTCTAATTTATGGATAACAGAAAACCCAACTCGGAATTTTTCCTTATAGATTTACAGAAAAAGAATTATGGTCTTTGGAATCAGGTATTTCAGGCACAGAGTATTGTGATTCCAATTGAGAAAGATTCTCAGGATAATGTTGTAAGTCTTTTTGTTTTTGACAAACATAATTTTCCTGTTGGGGGACAGAAGAATCTAATCGAAATTACTGGTGCACCGTTCATCACTGAACTTGCCAATGTAAAAGTCTATTACTGCCCAATTTTGCCTGAAATTCAAAAAAACTATGAGAATGCACTCATCATGTTAGCTAATTCAATTGATCGTTGCGATTTTAGCAAACATAGTGATGAAGTGTCTTATTGGTCTGTGCAAATTGCTAACCATATGAGTTTGCCACCAAATGAAGTAGAAAAAATCAAAAAAGCTGCAAAATTGCATGATATAGGAAAAGCAGTAGTTCCAAGAGATCTACTCATCAAACCAGGGCCGTTAACCAATGAGGAATGGGATATTATTCGTCGCCATCCTGCCTATGGGGCGAATTTGATGGACCCGGTGCAAAGTCTGAATGAAATCCAACCTCTGGTTCGCTCTCATCATGAGCATTATTCCGGTAAAGGCTACCCGGACGGTAAAAGTGGGGATGAAATTCCCATCGGTGCACGCATCATTTCAGTGGCTGATGCATATTCCACGATGGTAACCCGAAGAATTTATCGAAAGCCTATTTCTTCAGAGCTCGCCCGGAAAGAATTGCTTCGATGTAGTGGCACCCAATTTGATCCAGAAGTAATTGATCATATGTTGGTGCTGCTTAATTAGAACCTCGTATAACTTAGTATTTCGGTTCTTAGTACTCAATTTTTATGTTGATATTTCTTATCGATGCAGATTCTTTTTTGGTGTCAATTTGTAAAAGGGGATGGATTACCAAAAATCTGAAGCTATCTCGATGATATTTCCTTCTGGGTCGGTTATCATGGCGGATCGCATATTCCAGGGTTCATCACGCGGGGGGTAGATTTCCATAGCTCCATTATCAATCAATTCTTTGAACTTAATGTCTACATTTTGTGGCTCGCCGACATTCAGAGCCAATTCAAAAGTTCCATTCAATTTCCTGGGATACTCAGGGGTTTTCCCCAATAAAGCAGGAAGTTCTTTACGTGAAAACATTGAGAATCGAATTCCTTCATGTTTGAACTCAGCGTACGGACCATTGCCATCCCATTCGATATCTAAACCAATCACATTTTTGTAAAAGTTAACCATGGTTTGAATATCTTCCACGAAAATCCCGATCATATCAAATTTTATGCTCATACCTCTCTCCTTTTAGATAACTACCAAGAATAATCACCACGTTATGGATCTGGTCAATCTGCAATTGGATGTAATGACTATGAACTAGAATTGGATCTCCTGTGTTTTTAATACTACAGCTCCGAAGTTTTTTAATTGATCATTCCATTTGGTTATCAAATCTGGCGCGTCTTTGCTGTAATTGCTATGAGCATCTCCCACCAGGATAGTTTTGTATCCTAATTCCAATGCTCCTAAACTGGTTGCTTTAACGCAGCCATGAGTAACCAATCCGGTGATGACCAAACTATTCACCGTTCTTGATTGCAAGATCGATTGGAGTTCAGTATTCTCAAAGGCATTGCCATGTTTTTTTTGCACCAATATGTCCGCTTTGGTGGGTACAATCGAGGGATGTAATTGCCAATTTTCGGATTCCAATGCCAGAGTATTGTCGTTTGCGTGTTGGATGTAGATCACAGGGATCAGTTTTTGATGTGCTTTGGATACTAACGTTAAAATATTACTCAGTAACTGATCCGCCTTGTAAATGGGGATGGATTTATTGAAGAGACCATTTTGGACATCAATAACAAGCAGGGCATAACTGCTAATTATTTGATTTTCTATCATTATTTCTCCTTATTTCGTACAGCACAAAAAGATTGTGTTCGGTGTTCAGGGATGGAAAATTGACCTAAACATAAAATCATCGCTTTCGTTTATTTTGAAAATTGGTTGTTAAACCGATTAACCTTGAAACCACTAAGGTTATATAGCCAACACCTGAAAATTGTTCCAACATTACTATGATTCTAGAAGCTGGCGCTACTGGTATCATATCTCCCATACCTGTAGCAGATAAATTGGTGAAACTTAAGAATAAAAGCTCAATAAATGTAATTGACTGATTCGGATTGATACTATTGATGATACTACCAGGGATGATTGCCAGGCATATAAAATAGGTATGTGCAAAACCCCAGGCTAATAACGTAAAAGTTGCCCCAGCTGCGAACAATTCATCAGTGGTGACTTTTGTGTCCCCTAACATGTAGAAAATTAAACTTCCAGCAGCATAAAAATAAAGAATTGCTTCGAGAACGGATGACCACACCAAAAGTGACTGATTAACGAGAAGCGCGGCTAATATTGACAGAACAAAAGCAGGAATGGCGAGCAGCCATGCAATCCAATCAATTGCTGTGCTTTGACGGACGACCCAAATGATCAATAACAGGATCAATCCCCCCAATGCATTTAACACTATCCAATGACTTGGAAAGTCATCCAGAAACGCATATAAGACTAGCAAGATTAATTGTGCAGCCAATAAAAAACCAGATGGATGATGACTGGCGAGCCAGGTTTTTAGCCGTTTAGATATTGTTTGTTTTTTCAAACGAATTGCCTCGTTAAAAATTTTGAAGATTTTTAATCATAAGAAAACCTCAGAAAATGAGGATTCAATATTTTTCTTTCACCTGTGATATCTAAATTCGCAAGAGAAAATTTATTTTATTTTCTTGTTAATTTCATCCAGAACAGCTTCGACTTTTTCTTTAGTTATCCCAAATTGTGCTGCCTGAGGGGTGGCAAGTGCCATTTTCAGAGTTAACCCTCTTACCATGCCGATCATGGGATTTGTGCTGACACCTGGCATATATTTTTCAATAACTACTTTTGCTTGTGGGTGATCCAATAAAGTGCCTAATTGTGTATCGAGTGTAAATTTCATAAGTCCTCCGTTTATCTAATTATCGACTATTCTTTATTTTCTTGCTCACTTTTTTCCGGTTCAATTTCTTGTTTGTTAATGACCGGTTCATTATCCTGTGTTTCCGGTTCTTCATCTACTTTCACGCTTGCCATATTGGATGCAGTGCCGTGAAATAGTTCATAGCCTTGACTAAATATAACAACCTGGGCAGCCAGGAACCAAAGGAAAAATAGTATCAAAGCAATAGTTAAGAGACTTGTAATGCGTGGGAGATTGGATCGAAAATTCGATAGCATATCCATCAAATTTGTGGTTGACGATTTCGATTCTTTAATCATTGTCTGGTAATTAGAGAGACTACTGGAAATGAGACTGACATTTTGAGACATGAGTTCCATGCTATCTTTGACAGTTGCCAGGTTGGAGTCTGCTTTTACAAGATTTTCCGACATCCCGATGAAAGTATCCGGAAGATCCTGAATACTGTCAGAAAGCTCGCTTAGAGAATCTGCTAATGACTTTTCCGGGTTATAGGGTTCGGTGGTTGGAGGAACGACTGCGCTTAAAAATGGATTGGAACCAAGGATACTTTGAAGAACTTCAAAGGATTTGATCGCACTTTCCAGAGATTTTGCTGCTTCCTCCGCGGCATTTAATGATTCCGTAGCAGTGTCAATTGTCTCGGGTAATTGTTCTTCCATCAGATCATTAACTTGAGTAATTACTGGTTGGGTATCCTCCACGGTTGTCGCTGTAGAATCGAGCATTGTAGCAAGCGAATCAATGCTATTGATGGTTGCCCCCAGCGCATCATAGGTTATATCAAGAGTTCTTTGGCTGGTGTCGATGCTGGAAATCAACGTATCCAATGTCGAATTCAGTGTATTTTTTATCATTGGGTTGGCAATGCCGACACCAATAAGACCAGTCAAACTGAGAAGCAGGCCGATAACACCAGCAATCATTACAAAAACACCTAAGAATCGCCGAAGAAATTTCATTTTTGCTCCTTATTTTTATCGCAAGAAACTTAATTAAGATTATATAGCTGATTATGCAAGAATCAATCAGGAACAATAGAGTGGATTGTTGGTGAGAATCCTTAGGTTAAATTTTGTTAGCTATTTTGAGAACGTAATTGGAGAGTATTAATAAAGATACTTTTATTCGATGAGAATTCTTGAGATTAATAAGTGGAAATAAATTAAGAATGCAAAAAGTCCAACGTGCGCTTCCACACTAGGCTGGCTGCTTCCTCGTTATAAGCATCAGTTCTGTCCGATTCACAAAACCAATGCCCGGTATTGGGATAGGAATAAAAGGTAAAAGGGCGATTGAATTTCTTGAGCGCATTTTCCAATTCTTGCACATTTGACAATGGTTCATATGGATCCAACTCAGCAAAATGCCCTTGAAATAAAGCTTCTGAATTTTCATAATCATCAGGACCAGTTCCATAGATGACTACCACCTTGTCAATTTGATTGCCAAATAGTTTGGAAGCATCCAGGGCTAAATACGCTCCCAGAGAAAAACCTATCAAAGCTACTTTTTTTTCTTTCGTTTGCGATTGATTATTAATGGTTCTCAATGCTTCCTCAATATCCAATCTAGCCTGGTCCAGGCTTAATTCATTGCTGTACACTTCTGCTTGTTCGATTTGATCTGTTACTTTGCCATGATACAAGTCCGGGGCAAAAACCATGAACCCTTCAGAAGCCAGGCAATCACAATAATTCTTAATGGTGTCATTCAGTCCCCACCACGCATGTAGAACAATAACTTTCTTTCCATTATCATTTTCTGGGCGAGCCAGATATCCGTTGAGCATGTTTTGATTCATTTTTTCATTCTCCATAAAATACAGAGATTCTCAAATACGTTGATTGAGGTGTTTGTTTTCCAATAATGGAGGTCCAAGTAATTCCATACCATGGGATCGCCACAACTCCGGGTCAAGCGGGGGCATCGCATTTGCTTTGGTGACTTCCCGAAAGAAGGGTTCCATTTTTCCTGCTGGAAAAAAGGCAATTAATATTCTGCCAAGCCCTGAACCTGTAAATGCCCACACATGTGGAATTTTGCAGGGACCAAATACCGAATCCCCCATGTTTACCGTGAATTTTTCATTTCCAATTTCGAATTTGAATTCCCCTTCGACAATATAAAACCATTCATCCTGGTAATAGTGCAGATGCTTTGCGGGACCACCTGGCTTATGAAAAACATTTTCAATTATAAAAGTGTCGTCAGCGGATTGAGGGGTCACTTTAAAGTTGATTGTACTAACACCAAGACTGCGTTTCTCCCCAAATTGGTCCTGGTTTGCTGGGACGTAGATCATTGATTGGTTTTCATTTGGATTTTCCATACGTGCACCTGTTTTCTTAATACGATAATTAAATAATTAAAATCCTGAATAAATGATAAAAATATTCTCCCCCACGAAAATACCATCATCAAACGGTATAACGTTTGTGCCAACTCTCCGGGAAAGATAATCGATTGGCGTATACAAACCGGATCAATTGACCGTGGTGCTGGATTTCATGCTCCAACAGATCGAAAGCAAGTTTCATTTGATTTTCGGAAAAATCTTCGAAATTTATATTTTGTAGATGACGAAATGATGATTCTAAAACTTCGAGCACGGATTGTTTTACCTCTGGTGTCATTAAGCTGCAGGAAAAGCCAATCCATTCACCCACTTCGATGGCTTTGAGGTAACTTTCTCTAGCTCCTACTATGCACCATAATTGCCCTGCTATTTGATTGGAAGGCAGATTGGGTATTTCGAG
>CAYSFA010000139.1:0-7545 GCA_964430025.1 uncultured Anaerolineaceae bacterium
ATTCGTTTCATTGATTTCTGGTTCTCCTGAGGATTGGGATAAGTCTCTGCCTGGAATTGGGTGACAGGTAGGGACAAGAAAAGCCCTTTTTTGTTTACATAGCAGTGTCTACGAACAAACAAAAGAGGGTTTTTTCTTTTAAAGCTTTCAATATCCGTCTTAGTGAATAAGATTTACGAACCCATAAAAAACACCACAGCTATGCGCTGTGGTGTTTGTGATTTTTGCGACATTAATTATTGCAGTATCTGTTTGGAGCGGTACCCGGGCACGACCGAAAACAAAATCTCTTCCACTTCCATACGCGCCAGTTGGGTTACGTCATCGCACTCGTCGGGGTTGCCGCTGGCGACAATGGAGATCAAATTAAAGCGACCACGATCCGGTGAGCTTTGTGCCAGGGTAATGGTGGAGGCGGTGATGGTGGTGGTTAACACCTGCCAGACCACCGCAGCGGTGACCGGGTGTAATTTGCAAACCATCGTCAGCCATTCCTGGGGGATTTGAGGAGGTTGCCGAAAGCTTATATCCTCTACATTGAAATCAAAATCAAATTCTGGCACTTATTCCCTGTTTTCTTTCCAAAAAAATTTCACAGTAAGTTGAAAGCAACACTTACTGTGAAGTTAAGGATACCATAAATTGTTCGATTTTTCACCCTGCCTGTTGCCTTAGCGACGGATGGTGAGAAAGCGATATACGAACAAAATTGCGCTTCCCCAGGCAAAAAGCATCCCAAATAACATGCTAAAAAACATTAACAGACTGGTTTTGATGGACTTGTGTTCGTGTTTTTTGTGTATCATTTTTTGCCTTTATTAACATCTACGAAAAAGTGGTCATTAAGTTGCGTGGTAAATCAATCCTAAAATTCCAGTTTTTGAATTTTCCATAAGGAAAGGAGTACAAAAATAAGCCCGTACCCCAAGGTTAACCCAACGGGGAGCCAGAAAAGTTCCGGAACGCTGCCCAGGCCTTCATTGACTAATGCAATCATAATATTTGCCAGACCAACTGGTGTGAAGTAGAGCACCTCTTTGATAAAGTTCATCAAAACCTGCCCTCCAAACAGGATGCCAAGCGAGATTGCGAGGACGAGTGAACGTTTCTCAGAAAACACACCTATCATCAAACTCAAAGCAAGATAGAAAAAAGAGTGAATTATTAACAAACCAATGGCCATCAGAAATTCGATGAAATTCAACTCGGGATTGACGCGTAACAATTGAAGAAAAGCAAATAAGAAGGGAATGATAATCATCAATAGCAGGGCGGAAAAACCGTTGATGGTTAGTTTGCTCAGGTAAAATGCAACCCGGGATGCCGGTTTGGAAAGAACCCAGGCGGCAGTACCACTGGTTTTTTCGCTGATGATTTCGTCCTGTGATAAGACTACGATCCCCAACCCGATTCCCAGGCTGGCCACACCAAAAAGAACCTGTGACCCCATGGAGAATACTTCTCCCGACGACATGATTTGTCCAGCCAGTTTTGAGGCTTGGGGAACTGCCACGATTACCAGAAATAACAATCCATTAATCAGACCAATCCAGAGCAATAATTGGGTCCACCAACGCCGGGTATGCAGCCATTCACTGGATTCTTTTCGCATCAAATTGTGCAATCCCATACGCCAGCCACGTGTTTCCTCTAACTGAAATGTTTGATTTGCTGCCATTAGCGTGCTCCTTCTACCAGACGTAAAAACACCTCTTCTAGATTTTGTTTATTACGATTGAAATCCAATACCCTTACGTTTTCGTCACTTAACACTTCCCGCAAAAGGTATCTTTCGGCGATTTCTTCCTCTTTCACAACGACGTTAAGAGTGGCATTATCATTTTGTCGCCCAATAATTACGTCCAGGACCCATGGAAGGGTAGCCAGATGTTCTTCCACTCGACCGATATCCCCTTTAATCACAAGACGATAAGACAACCCTTGACTGGTGGTTAGCAATTCTTCCACGCTGCCCTGGGCGATTAACTCGCCATGATTAAGAATGATGATCCGGTCGCTGACGCGCTGAACATCGTCCAGAATGTGAGTGGAGAAGAAAATGGTTGTATATTTGCGCAGTTTTTCCATAATCTCCAACACATCCCGGCGTCCTTGCGGGTCAAGGGCGGCAGCAGGTTCATCTAAGATCAATAAATCAGGATAATTTATCTGCGCTTGGGCAATCCCTAAGCGTTGGCGTTCTCCACCGGAAAACCCCCGAATGGGACGATTGGCTTTGTCTTCCAACCCAACCAGTTTGAGTGTTTCATCGATGCGTTCTTTAATCAGGTGATTCGGCCCTTTGAAGAAGAAACGGGCTGTAAAATCCATAATTTGATAGGCAGTGAGATGTTCGTAAAAACTCGGGTTTTGCGCCAGATATCCAACCCGGCGGCGGATGTCCTGGTTTTCTTTCTCAATGTCCATACCGAATATGGTACCTGATCCGGATGTTGGTTTACTCAGCCCTAACAAGCACTTGATGGTGGTGCTTTTTCCAGCACCATTCGGGCCTAAGAAACCGACGATTGAATTGGCAGGCACATTAAGGTCTAGGGACTTTAATGCCTGAAAATTGCCGTAGGTTTTGCTTAGTTGATTTGTCTTGATGACAGGATGATTAATTTTCATGGTTGTTTCCTTTCCGGTCATATCTTACCAAGGCAACAAAAAATACTGATCGACTAACAAGACAGTTTCGTGTTTCCATCAGGGTGATGCCAATCTGACTTGTTGGCCAGTTGAATGGAGGTTACACGGGCGAAAATCAGCTACAATATTAAAGAGATAAGTTAGAAAAAAGTGCAGGTGAAAAATGACTGAAGAATTTGAACCACAAATTGAATCAGAACAGACGCAAGAAGTTGTTGAACAGAGCGTGGACGATGTTGTCCAGGCAGATATCGTTGAAATTCATCAGGGTGGAGCCAATAAAATTCAAGCCAATGAAGTGATCCTACGCCAAGCCGGTGCAAACCACGTACAAAGCGACCTGGTCCAGGTACGCCAGGGTGGGCTTGTAGCGGTCGATGCGGAGAAGGTGGAAGTAATGGAAGGGGGTATCCTCTTTGCCGAATCGTCTTCCTTAGAGATGACTGCCAGCCGGGCTGTTGTGATCGTTAACGAAGGCAACGCAAAATTGGATCAATGCGCGAACCAGGTTCTGGTGACAAAAGGGAATGTAGAAGTCGATCAATCAGCGATTGTAGCCCTGGCTGCTAACAATGTAACCCTCGAAAACAACAATACTATTGTCTTCTTGTTAGCGAAAAACGTAGATGGTGAAGTGCATACTAAGTTTGGTGCGCGTGAATCAGCTTTGTTTGGCATTCTCACTGGTCTGACTGCGGGAGTGGTTGTTTTGGCTGGAGCTTTATTTGGCAGGAAAAGAACCAGGAAAAAATGATCAGCGAAATAGAAGTTTTGGTTGATCAAAAAGCTTTGAATGGCGAAGGACCGAGTTGGGATGTAAAGCATTCCTTGCTGTATTGGATTGATATTTTCCGGGCGACTATCTTTTTGTACGATCCGCACACCAGGAAAAATCAGGCGTATGACCTGAGCGCAAGTTTTGAAACCATTGGAACCGTTGCGCCTTGTGCCAGGGGGGGGGTGATTTTTGCCCCTGATCGAAAAATCGCCCATTATGATTTTTCCACCCAAAAGGTCACCATCCTGGCAGAAGTGGAACCGGATAAACCCGAACATCGCTTTAACGACGGCAAGTGTGACCCGCACGGAAGGTTCATGGCAGGCACCATGCGCAAAGAACCTAATGGCACTTACCCAGGAGCGCTCTATTCTTTGGAAAAAAATGGCAAAGTGAGTAAATTGTTGGATGGTTTGGGCATCTCGAATGGTCTGGGATGGAGCCCGGATTACCGCACTTTCTACCTGGCGGATTCCTATTCCCGGGATGTGTGGGCTTTCGATTATGATCTCGAAACGGGCAAAATCTCGCGTCAACGGGTAGCCTTCACTATCCAGGAGGGGGAGGCAGTTGCGGATGGGCTGACCACCGACCAGGAAGGCATGGTCTGGTTGGCACTCTGGGATGGAGCCTGTGTCCAGCGTTGGAATCCTCGTTCCGGGGAGTTGTTAGGCACGTATCCATTCCCTGCGAAACGCACCTCCTGCCCGGTGTTTGGTGGTGAGGAGATGAACGAGTTTTATGTAACCTCCGCGTCGGTTGGTTTAACCGATGAGGATTGGCAAGCCTACCCCCACAATGGCGCGTTGATGCGGGTGAAGACGGAGTTCACAGGCATGCCCAGCTTTACCTTTGGCGGCTAAAAAATTACCAGCGCAAAGAAAGACAACTCAACCCACCATCTATTTTGCGATATTCGGAAACATCGAGAACGTGTGGTTGAAATCTGGCATGAGTAATGAGATCGAGCGTGCGTGGAAAACCAGCTGGCACCAGGACAACCTGGTTGATGCGCAGGCAGTTGGCGGCATAGGCTTCTTCCAAAGGGACGACTAATTTGCGATAGCCTTCAAAATCCGGGTGATTGGTTATGCGGGGGTCGAGCAGCAGGGTATTATCGCCCAAGTAATTAACAGCACTTTTCAGGTGCAGCACGCCTGCCATCCCACGAATATCGATCAGCTTACTGTGATATCCAAAAGTAGCCAGTATCTCTGCTAATTGGCGTGCGCCATCGGGGTTCGTGCGTTCGGAAACACCTATGAAATAGACATCCTTCGCTTTGCAAATGTCACCCCCGTCAAGAGTGCCTACCCCTTCAATTTGGAAGATGGTTTTGAAATGTTTTTTCAAGGTTGGCAGAATTGCCTGTGCTTCCCCCCTACGAGAAAGCGCTCCGGGGTGGGTGAGCACCGCGAAGCCGGGTTCGACGATGGCCGTATCCTCCATAAAGACTGAGTCGGGGAATAAATCATCTTTCGCGAGCACCTCCACGGTCATCCCAGCCTGTTGCAAGGCCAGGCAATATTGTTCGTGTTGGTGATTGGCAAGGGCTAGATCCGGAGAACCCAACCCGGCTGTGGTGATGGCCTGGGTGTAGGTATTGGCGGGGCTACGGGTGATAGCGTGAGTAAACATACGGATTATTCCAGGTTAAATATTTTTTTGAGGGTTGACAGAGCAGCCAGAGTGGCACGTCCCCGGTGGCTGATGTGATTTTTTTCCTCTTCCGGTAACTCCGCCATGGTCAAGCCGTGCTTAGGGAGCAGAAAGATCGGGTCATAGCCGAAGCCATTTCCACCTCGTTCCTCCGCGATGATTTCCCCATAGCAATTGCCCTCGAAGGTGAAGTGATTCCCATCCGGGATCGCGACGACAACGGTACAGTGAAAATGTGCTGACCAGGGGGAGGGATGCCCCTGTAATTGTTGCAGTAAATGAGCTCTGCGGTCTGCGTCCTTCGCGCCGGGGATGGGTGAATAGCGCGCGGAATATAAGCCTGGCGCACCTTCCAACACATCCACTTCCAGCCCGGAATCATCCGCCAGGGTGATCAACCTGCTGGCCTTGGAATAGGCTAGCGCTTTTTTAAGGGCGTTATCATAATAAGTGCTGCCGTCCTCTTCGACGGTTAAATGCACCCCTATATCTGCCGGTAGCACTATTTTAACCGCCAAATCCTGGAGGATGGCTTGAAATTCGCGTAATTTTCCGGGATTGCTACTGGCGATCAGAAGGGTCTGCATGGTTAATTTTTAATATTTTTATCATAAAAATTATAATAAGTTGACGGTTGATTCTCCGTGTGCTATAATCTCAAGAGTGTTATTATACCCTTTGATCGGTAGAGTTATCCGTTGAACCTGCACAAAAATCCTTTTCGCATTAACGTCGGCTTCATGATTCATGAGTCAATCGGGAACTACCGCGATCTGGACTTTAATATAGAGAGGATTGAATTAGAGTCTGATCTTCGGCTTTCCGAGGTGCTCGGAAACGTTCGAATCAATCGTACACCACAAGGATTACTAATTGATGCGAATTTTAATGCCAAAGTGGTGGGTCAATGTGTACGATGTCTGGAGAGCTTTCAACAACCACTAACAACCGAATTTCAGGAGTTATTCGCTTATCGCAGCAGACATACCATGGATGCGGAGTTTTTTGTTCCTGAAGATGGAAATATTGATCTTTCCCCATTGATGTATGAAAACATGTTGTTAGCCATGCCGATAAAGCCTGTTTGTAAACCAGACTGTAAAGGGTTATGCACCGAGTGTGGCATTAATTTAAATAATAAAACCTGTGAACATGAAAATTCACGAGTGGTTTATTAGAAATCATTTTTTTACGGAAAACACTTGCAACCAAATCGTCTTTTAATGAGTCAAAAAGCAACCAGAAGAAATTTCCCTACCACACCAAAAGGTGTGGGTTTTACGCTGCGCAATGCCGCTTTTTGTAATGTAGATTGATTGGTTGGGGAGCAGGAGGCAGAATGGCAAGTGCAAGCAGGCGAATCCGAAAGACCGATGTGATCCGATTATTATTGGAAAAAGCCGATGTTCAAGGCTACCTAACCACGGAAGATCTTGTGGAAGCCTATCCGGAAATTACCAGCGATGCTGATCGAATGGAATCGATCCTGACTGCGTTACGTCGTCAGGGCGTGGATGTGCTGGATGATGAAGACAATAGCCATTCAGGTGATGATTTTGGTGGTCCCCCCAGTGATATGGATCCCTATTCCGCCAATCTGGAAACCATTTCGAGCGATGATACCATCGGCCTTTATCTTAAAGAGATGTCTTCCGTGCCACTTCTTTCGGTTCAGGAAGAGTTGGATTTAGCACGTCGTATTGAGAATGGCAAAATGGCGGATGATCTTTTACGAGAGTTAAATGGTAAAACACCACCCGCGGAACTCGAACAGCTACAGGAAGAAGTTACAGATGGTGAATTGGCACGTGATCACCTCATCAAAGCCAATACCCGCCTGGTGGTTAGTATTGCCAAACGTTATATGGGGCGTGGTGTACCTTTCTTGGATCTGATTCAGGAGGGCAACCTGGGGCTGATGAAAGCTGTGGAAAAATACGAATACCAACGTGGTTTTCGCTTCTCCACCTATGCCACCTGGTGGATTCGTCAGACCATCACCCGTTCGATTGCTGATCAGGGACGTACCATCCGGGTTCCAGTGCACATGGTTGATCGTATTCGCCAGTTGTATCGTTTGATGCATGAATTGGAACAGAAATTGGGGCGGGTTCCCACAAATGAAGAATTAGCTGCCGAGTTGGATATTTCTGCCAACAAGGTGGATTGGATGATGCGTGTTTCCTGGCTGCCGCTCTCCTTAGAAAGCCCCATCAACGATGATGAGGAAGAATCAGAATTGGGCATGTTTGTGGAAGACACGCTTACCCCCACGCCCATTCAGACCGCGTACAACAAAATGTTACGCGAGCGAATCGAAGCGGTGTTGGATACACTGCCACCCCGGGAAGCCAGAATTTTACGTCTGCGCTTCGGGCTGGACAATGGTCACACCTACACACTGGAAGAAGTGGGGCAGAAGTTTGGGCTCACCCGCGAACGTATTCGCCAGATAG
>CAYSFA010000139.1:7582-8779 GCA_964430025.1 uncultured Anaerolineaceae bacterium
CAGTAGTTAAATCGCCTCAAAAGGGGTTGTATTTGTATTTAAAAGTATTTATACTTTTGTTTAATCATTATCATTCTCAATATTGAGAATGATTTCCTGTGGAGGTTTCATGAATGGTGCTGATAAAGCTGAATTAATCATCCACCCCATCCGGTTAAGAATTTTGCAATCGTTGGCTCGAAAACCGATGACGACCGCGGAATTAGATAAATTGATGCCTGATGTTGCCAAGTCTTCGTTGTATCGCCACGTCAAAAAATTATTGGATGGCGGCATGATTGAAGTGGAAGAAACCCACCTGGTGAAAGGAACGCCTGAAAAGACATACCGATTAATCCAGGCTCCGCACATCACGCAGGAAGATATTAATAGCATGACCAAAGAAGATCATCTGCGTTATTTCTCGAGCTATGTTGCCGGGTTGGTGGAGGATTTCAAAGCCTACTTGAACTCACAGGAACATGCGGATATGGTGGCCGATCGAGCCGGGTATGGACAATCCGTTTTTTATGCCAGCACCGAGGAATTAGACGAGCTCTTTAAGCCATTTCAAGAAAAACTTGTCAAGCTTACCACCCAACCCCCACAAACAGGACGAAGGTTACGCAAGCTTGTCATCATTAATCACCCAGAAATAGAGGAGAGATAAAAATGGAAGAAACGACAGTTGTTGCCCAAATTATGAAATTGTTGCCGTTGCTGATCCCATTGTTTTTA
Organism: uncultured Anaerolineaceae bacterium; assembly: GCA_964430025.1. GTDB lineage: Bacteria > Chloroflexota > Anaerolineae > Anaerolineales > Anaerolineaceae > UBA6170. The sequence goes on from CAYSFA010000139.1 coordinate 8,300, forward strand.
GTACAAATTGGTTTATTAATTGCAGGGGTTTTGGATCTGGTGAAACGAGAAAAAACCAAAGGACCCAAATGGATGTGGGCGCTCATTATTGTGTTTGTAAATATCATTGGACCGATCATTTACTTTGTCCTGGGTCGTGAGGACGAGTAATGGAGATTACACAGGAATCCAGCGCAGCGATTCGTTGTGAAAACTTAACCAAATTTTATGGGGAAGTGAGAGCGTTGGATCAACTAAATCTCGAAGTTCCTAAAGGCGCTATCTTTGGCTTTTTGGGCAGAAATGGGGCGGGGAAAACCACCACCATGAGGCTGCTGACTGGGTTGGCAAAACCCACTGAAGGAAAAGCCTGGATTGATGGAATCGAAACTACCAATGGCAATCCTGCTGCTGGCTATACCTACGGTTACCTTCCCCAGCAACCGGTTTTTTATGGTTGGATGCGTGCCTGGGAATACCTGGACTACGTGGGACGATTAT
>CAYSFA010000140.1:0-905 GCA_964430025.1 uncultured Anaerolineaceae bacterium
CAACACCGATGAATTTGCCATGGGTTCCTCTACCGAAAATTCTGCTTATCAAACTACTCACAATCCCTGGAACCTTGCTCATGTTCCGGGTGGTTCCTCCGGCGGCTCGGCAGCCGCTATCTGTTCTGATTTTGCAGCGATGGCCTTAGGGAGCGACACTGGCGGTTCTGTGCGCCAACCAGCTTCTTTCTGTGGGATTACTGGGCTCAAACCAACATATGGGAGGGTTTCCCGCTTTGGTTTGGTGGCGTATGGTTCCTCTTTAGATAGTGTGGGAATATTCTCCCACAGTGCTGAGGAACTTGCCCTTGCTTTTGAAATTATTGCCGGGCACGACCCGAAAGACTCCACCAGTATGGATATACCAATCCCCTCTATGAAACCAGATCCAGATAGCTCTATCAAGGGAATGCGAATTGGTGTCCCCAAAGAATATTTCATTGAAGGAATTCAAAAAGAAGTAGAGGAAGCTGCGCGTGCAACCATCGCCAAGTTTGAGGCTTTGGGGGCAGAAATCGTTGAAATTTCCCTCCCCCACACTGAATATGCCCTACCAGTTTATTATTTGATCGCCACGGCCGAAGCTTCTGCCAATCTGGCCCGTTTTGATGGGATTCGCTATGGATTTTCTGCAGAATCGAAAACAATGTGGGAACGTTTTAAACATTCGCGTGGCCAGGGGTTTGGTTCTGAAGTTAAACGCAGAATTATGTTAGGCACTTATGCCCTTTCTGCTGGTTATTATGATGCCTATTATGGACAGGCGCAAAAAGTACGCACCCTTATCAAACGGGATTTTGAGCTTGCCTTTGAGAAAGTGGATGCAATTGCCACCCCGGTTGCGCCAACCACTGCCTTTAAAATAGGCGAACACACCAACGATCCACTGGCCATGTACCTGGAAG
>CAYSFA010000140.1:915-8694 GCA_964430025.1 uncultured Anaerolineaceae bacterium
AAAAATCCGTCGTCTGATCAAAAACGATTTTGATCAGGCCTTCAAAGACGTTGACCTGATTCTGGGCCCTACCTCACCACACACCGCATTCAAACTTGGTGAAAAAGTGAGCGACCCGGTCACCATGTACCTGGAAGATATTTTCACCTTGCCCACCAATCTGGCTGGTGTTCCTGGCCTGGCTTTTCCGGTTGGGTTTGATCATCAGGGATTGCCTATTGGCATGCAATTAATGGGACCTCATTTTAAGGAAGACACCCTCATCAGACTCGTACACGCATATCAGAAAAATACCGATTGGCACCTCAAAAAGCCACCTTTAGAGGTTCTACTGCCTTAAATCAGTCACTTGGTATTTCAATAAAATTATACGATTTGGCGAAATTGAATCAGGAAATCGTTACATTTCCAAATTCGCCCACTGCTATAATTATGTTACTTTTCCTGGCTTCGTAAAAATCAAATTCCTTGTCTGAGGATCCAAGTGGGCATAAAAAAAAGTGCATTTGCAAAAGACAATCTTTGGAAGTCGATCGGTCTGATTGGATTAGTCTTAATTCTCATCAAATTCTTCTTAGGTCAAAATCCAGCGATTGACAGTGCATATATAATTTTCTTCGCATTCTTTTGTAGTGCCTGTATGTGGCTTGGTATTACCATCCACCGACCATTTCCGATTAAAGCCTGGTATATGATGTTTCTTGGCCAATTCTTCGATTCAGTTGGAAACATCTTTTTCTGCATTTTTTTCTATCTGGGCGGGAAAGAAATCAACCTCCTTTACGAATCGATCTTTTATGTCCTGGGAGGGTTGTTCTTTTTTCTGGCGATCTTGAGCATGATTAAGGATTTCCGCAAAGAAATCTCCGCCAGCACTTTGCTCAATGGAATCATCATTACTTTTTCAGTTGGTATTCTCATCTGGGTACTTGTTTTGAAAGATGATCTTGCCCAGCCAAGCACCGCAATCAATGCCTTACAACAGGTTATGTTTGTGCTTACCATTATTCTGATTGTATTTATCCTCTCATTAATCATCATGATGCGTTCCGGTCAGATTTTTGCACTGTACATCATTTTCGGAGCCGGGGTCATCATGATCATCGGCATTCTCAATTATTTCAAGTTGTATGGCTGGACTTCACAATATTTTATTTTTTCAGAATTACAACAAATTCCGTTTATGGAATTATTTTACGCGGTAGGGTATTTAATGGTTGGGATCGCCTTCCTGCACCCCTCACTCAAGAAATTCCAGCAAAATTCATTATTCTTACGCATCGATGCCAACCGCAATATCATTTATTTTTTGGGTATCTCGTTTTTATTGATCCCACTCACTTATTTATTTCAGTATTATCGCGGAGGAGATGTTAATATACTTCTGGTTTTAGGATCAGTTTCGATTGTTTTCATCCTGGTCTTCTTCCAGGTTTTGAATCTCACCAAAAGCTATTATCAGGTAAAAAACAAAAACCTGGAATTAAATAATCAGAATGAAATGCTAAAAACATTGGCGAATCTTGATCATGTTACCAAGTTATTTAATCGCAAATTCCTTTATGAATTTGGTGAACAGGCGTTGAAGAACGCACTCTTCATAAAAAAAAGATTGGCAATTGCCTTAATCAAATTGGATGACTTTGATATCCTGCTTAAGAAACTTAATCGCATGGATGTCGACAAGGTGCTGGCAGATATCGCAGGTTCATTTTTACATATTAAAAGGAAGGATGATATCGTCATTCGATATGGCGATAGTGAGTTTATTATCATTTTTGACGATATCCCGCAAGAATTAGATTTTGAAAACCTAATGGAACGCTTCCGAGAAAAAACCAAATTCCCTCTCACCGTGGATGGAGAAGAATTCCTGATCACCTTTAGTACGGGGATTGTCTTCCTCCCGGATGATGGTAATGATATCCATACCCTCGTAGAGAAAGCAGACCAGGCCCTATCTATGGCAATCCAATCCGGACAAGAGAAAATCAAAATTTATTCTGAGTAAATCTGTTCCATCCAATTTGATGAAAACAAAAATTTCTTAGAAATTTATTAATTTCATTAATTTTCGAAACTTTTCAGGGCTTTCGGCGTATATATTGTTAAGAATTGAAAAAGATTATTCTAGAAAGGAAGAATAGATGTCTGACTCAAGTGTTTACATTCAACAAGAAAGAGGTCCCGGGCTCTTGGTTCGTGCTCTGTATTTTATTTTCTTCGGGTTATGGCTCGGAGGAATCTGGACAACAATCGCCTGGTTATTAACCATCACAATTATTGGCTTGCCAATAGGGTTGTTGATGCTCAACCGAATCCCTCAGGTGATGACCTTGAAACCGGTACGTGAAAACCGCTATTTAGTCCAAAAAAATGGTAGTTGGGTCATGCGCTCAGCTGACAAAGAACAGGTTTCATTTCTGGTACGCGCGTTATACTTTCTGTTGATTGGTTGGTGGTTCAGCGCCTTATGGTTAGGACTTGCCTGGGCTATCTCAGGAGTGACCCTTGGGTTAGGTTTGCCCATTGCCTTCTGGATGTTTGATCAGGTGCCAGCCATAACCACGTTATCTCGCTACTAATTCCCCTCCACTTTTAGTAGCAGAGGACCGCCATTGATTTTCAGTGGCGGTATTTTTTTCTCCCTGCTCATGCTGAGATGATCATGATATCATTCAGGCACTTATTTACTTCGTTGAACCTTGGAGCATCGATGCCTGATCTCACCTTTCCCATAATTCTCATTTTATTCGCTGGCGGTTTTTTGGCAGGCTTTGTTGATTCAATCGCAGGTGGTGGTGGAATCATCTCCCTTCCCATCTTATTATCTGTCGGTATTCCCCCCCATTTCGCGTTGGGAACAAACAAATTACAATCCTCATTTGGGAGCCTGACTGCTTCCATTAATTATTATCGAGGTGGTCTGGTAAAAGGGAAGGAGATGGCTTTAGGAATTTTATTTACCGCTATCGGCGCTGCCATCGGAACCCTATCCATTCAACAATTATCACAGACCCTGCTGCAATATCTGATCCCTGTTTTGTTGCTGATCGTTTTTCTAATTTTCTTATTTTCCAAAAACTTGGGTCACTCAGACCAACAACAAAAAATAAAAACTAATCTTTTCTATTTAATTTTTGGGCTTACTATTGGCTTTTATGATGGTTTTTTTGGGCCAGGGACCGGAAATTTCTGGATGTTGGCTTTTGTGTTATTACTTGGTTTCAATATTAAGAAAGCCACTGCCCACACCAAATGGGTTAATTTCACCAGCAATATCGTGGCTTTAATTTTCTTTGCCATTGGGGGAAAAGTAATGGTCATCCCTGGGTTGGTTATGGCGACTGGTCAACTTAGTGGAGCATTCTTAGGGTCAAAGCTGGTATTGCGTTCAGGGGTCAAATTCATCCGCGCTTTCTTTTTGCTGGTTACCGCAGCCACGATCTTAAGGTTGCTCTATACAACCTTTATCAAATAAATCCAAGCTTTGTGGTTGAATTCTCTAACATATTAAAGGCTTCTACTGGTTGAAACCTCACTAGAAAATAGATAGAATTATTTATAATTAAAAGTTATTTATTTATTGTAGATTAAATTTTTTTTGATTTAAACCCTGATCTTATTCATAACCTGGTTGGGACGGAGGATATTGTATGATTAAGGTAAAGGATTTACTTGAGCAGAAAACGAATAATCTTTGGAATATTCATCCAAAAGCATCCATTTTGGATGCATTAAGAATCATGTCAAAACGTGATATTGGGGCATTACCAGTAATGGATGAGTTGGGACTGGTTGGAATTATTTCTGAGCGAGATTTCATCCATGTCATCGCCAGATTGGAACAATGCGAAATTGACCGCAAAATTGACCGCTACATGAATAAAAAGGTTGTCACCGTCACACCTGAAACCTCGCTGGAAGAATGTATGACCATCATGGCAAAGAAGAGAGTGCGCCATTTGCCCGTTCTTGATGGCAAAGACCTGGTTGGGCTGATTTCTTACGGAGATGTCATTAGAGCATATGTCAGCATGAAAGAAAATCCGGAAACCTCTGAAGATTAATTTTTACGTTAAATAAATATCAGCTTAAGAAACCTGCTACATTCAGCAGGTTTTTTGTTAGAAAACAATTTCTAAAAAATACTTGCATTAGAAAATATTTTCTGTTATTATACATAGAACAATTATTCTAAAGCGAGGTTTTCATGCAGAAAAAAACAACTTCCCCCGTTCCAACCATTATCTTAGGGGCTTTCTGGTTCATTCTCACCATTAACACCACCTTCAATTGGGGGTCCAACAGCACTCTATTTTTCTGGTTAATGTGCACAGCCCTGGTTGGATTGTTTGTGATTTCCATTCAAAAAAAATCCCATCAAATATAGATCTTCTCCTTCCTCACCTTATCCGAACAAATTCCTGCTGATCCTGGCAGGAATTTGTTTATAATAGGAGGAAAGACTAGTTCAGCAAAGGAAGTTCCTATGAGCGTTGAATTACACCCGGTGACCCAGGACAACTTTGGTGATGTGATTTCTCTCGAAGTGAGTCATGACCAGGTTAATTTTGTTGCATCCAATCTTTATTCGATCGCGGAATCGAAGGTTTATCCGGAATTTATCCCTTTGGTTATTTATGCAAACAATACCCCAGTAGGATTCATCATGTATGCCTATGACGAGCAAGATGAAGGCTATTGGATATTCCGGTTGATGATTGACCGATATTTTCAAGGCAAAGGTTATGGAAGAGAAGCCCTGCAATTGGTGATCGATGAGATTAAGCAAAAACCTGGGATTGATTATGTCAAATTAAGCATCAATCCGTTAAACCATCCAGCAGCCAGAATCTATGAGCAACTAGGGTTCAAGAAAACCGGAGAAATTGTAGAAGGCGAAGATGTGATGTGTCTATTTTTCTGAGAGTGACCAAATACGCCAAGTGCACTCTCATGATCTTAACTCGGACACGCAATATTCACTTATTATCATTAAGTAATCATCAGGTTCTTGAATTTTTTATTGATCAGGATAAATTGTAAATAGAGTTAACGGCTTCCGGTGATGTATTTCTCCAGGTCCTGAATTAACGCATCCCGATCTTTTAATAAAGTACTTACCATATCCCGCATCGAAACGATCCCCAAAAAGCTTCCCCCTTCGGTTACCAGAAGATGGCGAAAATTTCGATTGATCATGATTTGCATACAGTCTTCAATAGCAGTATCACCCAGAACAGTAACCACATTGCGGGTCATATAACTTTCCACCTGCATTTCCAGGATGGCTTCCCCTTCTTCCGCTAGAAAATTCATCATATCTCGTTCGGATATTATGCCTACCAAACCCATTTCATTTAGGACAGGCAGAGCACCTACTTTTCTTTCAACCATTAATTCAATCGCTGCACGCATACTGGTATTGGGTGAAACATAATAAATTTCACTACCTTTTGCTTGGATCAGTTCTTTTACTTTCAACATATTCCCTCTCTTTATTTAACCAGTATTTAATGAATTAATTATGTTCAAAGTGTAAATGAAAATGGATATTTTTCAAGTCCATTTATGATCTTGGATAGAAAATGAGAGGTTGTTTCTTTCACAAAACAACCTCTCGAAAAGTCAAAGCCCAATCACCCATTTCGCAATCGAAAAATAAATCAGCAGTCCGGTAGCATCCACAATCGTGCTCATCACCGGCCCGGACACGACCGTCGGGTCAATTTTCAGCTTCGCTGCCAACAAAGGCAAAACCGCACCGGAGGAATTCGCCCAGATAACAATCACCAGAATGGAGATCGCCACGGTAACTGCCACACTCACCGGGGTTCCCCAGGTAATGGCTCGGATATAAGCAAAAATTGCCATCCCTACCCCCAGCATCAAACCCACTCGTAATTCATGCCACAAAGAATGAAAAGCATCACGAATTTCAATATCGCCGATCGCCAATGCACGGATGATCGTGCTGGTCGTCTGTGCTCCTGCATTTCCGCCAGTCCCAATTAATAAAGGAACAAAATATGATAAAGAAACGACAGCAGCTAGTTCACTTTCAAACAAACGCATCACAGTTCCAGTAAGGCTGCCTGTAATGAAAAGCAACATCAACCAACCAATTCTTTTCTTGGCTATATGAATCGGCCCAATCGAAAGATAAGGCTCATCCAAAGGTAAAGCACCACCCAATCGCTGAAAATCTTCCGTGGTTTCTTCTTCTATCGCATCAATCACATCATCTATGGTGATCACACCAATCAATTTGCGATTTTCATCCACAACCGGTAATGCCATCAGATCATACTTGCTGATCACTTTGGCGACCTCTTCCTGATCTGTCCCGGCTGGCACAGCAATGACCTCAACATCCATGATCTCTTCCAATAAGGTGTTTGGGTCGGATGTGATTAAATCCCGCAGGTTAACCACCCCGGAAAGCACATCGTTGCGATCGACAATAAAGAGGTAATAGATTTCCTCACGTCCAGGCTTTAAAGTACGCAAAATGTGGATCGCATCCGCGGATCGCATCTTTCGGCGTAAGACAATAAAGTCCGAGGTCATCAGACCACCGGCACTATCATCCTTATGAAGCATCAAAGGTCGGATCTCATCCTGGTTCTCCAACCCTGCCAAAATTAGTTCAGCTTGTTCATCGGTAATATCCCCTAACAAGTCTGCCGCTTCATCTGGTTCCATTTCATCAACGATACGAATAGCACTTTCAGAATCTAACGCCGTGACCAAATCAGCGGCATCGCGATCTTCCAATTCCTCTAAAATATCTGCCGAAACAGATGGATCGAGGTGCGGCAAGAGGGCGATCTGGTCTTCTTCTTCCAATTCATAGAAGATATCAGCCTGATCAGGGATTCTTAATGCTTCTAAGACGTGAATTGCTGCATTAACATCGTCTTTTTCCAACGCAGATTGAATCTGCGCCAGAATTGTATCGGTATTGATTTTCAGCATCGATACACCTCCTGGGTGATGGGCCCTGGAGATGTTTAATTAATCACAAACAAACAACCAGGGTTTCACCTGAATAAATTAAAGTTCGGTTATACGAATCGGGTTCCCGCTCAGCGGGAGGTTGTTGCTCGTCCATGATCTCCAATCACAAATATTAAGATTGCTAACATGTCAATTATATGCCATATTAATAAGCCTGTAAACATGCCCCCTACAACCTATTCACAAACCGTTCAATCCTCGTCATCGCCCGTTCCAATTTCTCATACGAGGTCGCATACGAACATCGGCAGAATCCTTCCCCTCCCGCGCCAAATGCAGTCCCTGGCACAATCGCCACGCGTTCTTCATTTAGCAATCGCTCCGCGAAAGTCTCATCATCCAGCCCGGTAGCGCTTACCTTCGGAAAAGCATAAAAAGCACCCTTTGGCTTATAACAGCTAAGCCCCATTTCACAAAAGGAATCTACAATTACCCTGCGGCGCATATTGTATTCATTTTTCATTTGTTCAATATCTTCATCGCCATACTTTAACGCCTCACATGCGGCATACTGGCTTGTGGTGGGAGCACTCATAATCCCGAACTGATGAATTTTTGTCATAAGATTTATAATTGTTTTATTGCCGCAGGCATATCCTAAGCGCCAGCCTGTCATTGCGAATGCTTTTGAAAAACCGTTTACGAATATGGTTCTATCCCTCATGCCTTTAAGTGAAGCAAACGAGGTGTGTTTTCCTTCATAAGTCAGTTCAGCATAAATTTCATCACTTAATACAAGTATATCAGTATCTTTTA
>CAYSFA010000141.1:0-8652 GCA_964430025.1 uncultured Anaerolineaceae bacterium
TATTTTTCAAATCACGACTCGTTCATTAAGCACTGCAAAATCACAATCCTTGAAAATCAGTCACTTCCTAAGAATCGTTCAACCAGCGATAAACCATCCATTCCCCCCTATACTCAAAAATGCTCTAGAGAATTGGGAAAACCATGGGGCACAAGCATTTATCAATCAAGTCGTCTTGTTACAAGTGTTTTCTCCGGAGTTGTTAAATGATCTTCAGGGATCCTCTGTCAGTAAATTTATCATCTCAGTGATCAATCCCACCTCTGCAATCATAAACGCGAATGGGATTGAGAAAATCAAACAAGCTATGGTCGAACTAGGTTATTTGATAGAATTCAAAATTGATGAGGTAGATGGAAAGCATACGTGATAGAAATTTTCTCTAAAAAAACACTATAATCAGGAGAGAATTATCAATTTCTATGAAAAGAGGTAAGATGGCAAACCGTTTAAATTGGGCAGATGAAGAGATAAAGAATCTAAAAGACAATGGATTGTTTAACCAGATTCGCACGATCAGTACACCTCAAGGTGCCTGGTTGATCGTAGATGGCAAAAAGGAATTAAATTTCTGTTCTAATAATTACCTCGGATTAGCCAATCATCCAAAAATGGTATCTGCTGTAAAAACTGTTGTTGATAAATATGGTGTTGGACCCGGTGCAGTACGTTCCATCGCTGGCACAATGGATCTTCATCTTGAGCTGGAACGAAGGTTGGCAGAATTTAAGGGGGTTGAGGCTTGTATTTCATTCCAATCCGGATTTACTGCCAATTTAGCAACCATTCCTTGTTTGGTAGGAAAGGAAGATGGAATCCTTTCCGATGAATTAAACCATGCTTCCATCATTGATGGGTGTCGTTTATCTGGAGCAACTATCATCAGGTTTAATCATGCGGATCCAAACGACCTGGAAGAAAAAATTCTCGAAAACAAAGAAAAGTTTCGAAGATTACTGGCAATTACCGATGGCGTTTTCAGCATGGATGGGGATTTAGCTCCTCTGGATAAGATTTATGCCGTAACCAGCAAGCATGATGTTATGTTGATGGTAGATGACGCTCATGGCGAAGGTGTGGTTGGTAAAGGCGGCCGTGGAATTGTTGACCATTTTGGATTGCACGGGAAGGTGGACATCGAAGTTGGAACAATGTCGAAAGCCTTTGGCGTGATGGGTGGCATGGTAGCAGGAAATGCTAAGTTGATCGAATGGATTCGTCAAAGGGGTAGACCTTTCATTTTCTCCTCCGCATTAACCCCTGCGGATGTTGCTGCCTGTATTACTGCTGTTGATTTATTGGAAGAATCCACGGAATTAGTCGATCGCCTATGGGAAAATGGCAATTATTTCAAAGCAGAAATGAAGAAATTCGGCTTCGATACCGGGGTTTCAGAAACTCCTATCACCCCTGTTATGCTGGGTGACGCAAAACTGGCGAAAGACTTCAGTAAAGAATTGTTCGAAGAAGGTGTATTCGCAATGGCTTTAGGATTTCCAACCGTTCCTCTGGGAAAAGCCAGAATTCGGGTCATGATTTCTGCTTCTCATACTAAGGAAGACCTGGAATTCGGTCTAAGTGCATTCGAAAAAGTTGGGAAGAAACTTGGTGTAATTTAACTCAAGGATTAATTGAAAAACACCACAGGTCTTCACTGTGGTGTTTTTGTTTTAAAAAACTGAGGATTAAAATTATTGATCTTGAAAAGGATCGTAATTTGGGTTCGTCCCTGCCCATACACATGATGGTTGAGTCAGTAAGTTACATTGCATACCGTGGGAACATCGATGCCCAATCACTCTGGGTGGCTGATCAGGCAGATATTCAGGAGGTAAAACAAGATGGACTTCCAAATTTACTTCCTGTCCAGAATGTTTACAAAATTGGGTTTTTGCCGGGTACCATTTTTTTTCTGTCATATTCACCTCCAGATAGTAGGATCACCTACTCAAATAGATTATACCATTCACAATTTTTATCTTCCTTGCAAACGATAGAGCGTCCCATTGTGAGAAACCATATACAATTCTCCAAACACATCTTCTCCAAATGAACTAATATTCAATCCAGTGCTAAACAATTCAGAAGACTGCCAACCACCTGCGCCATCGGGAAGAAGTCCCCAAATTTTTCCGCTGCAGAAATCACCAAACACATATATCCCATACCACTCAGGAAGTGATTCTCCCCGATAAACGTATCCACCTGTTACCGAACATCCCCTACTATGATCATATTCATATATAGGGTAAACAAAACTCTCAGGATTTTGTGGATCTCCTTTAAAGGGGTAAGTCCCTTCAAAATAGTACCATCCATAATTCAATCCAGGACCAGAACCATTAGCTGTGTAGTTGATTTCTTCCCAGTTTCCTTGCCCCACGTCTGCGATCCACAAGTCATTCGTTAATTTATCAAAAGAATAACGCCAGGGGTTTCTCAAACCAATCGCCCAAATTTCAGCCCTACCACTGCCGTCCGCAAAAGGGTTATCCGAAGGTATAGCATACACTTCCTGATCTTCCACTACTATTCTTAACATCTTTCCTAATAATGTATCCGGATTTTGGGCTCTAAATTCAGGATCACCTCCCGATCCACCATCGCCAAGACCAATATAAAGGTATCCATCGGGACCAAATACCAGGTTTCCCCCATTGTGGTTTGAGTACGGCTGAGACACCGACAAGATGATATGTTCACTATTTCCATCAGCTGTTCTTTTATCCGGGTTCGCAATATAACGGGCGATGACAGTATCACCATTACGATCAGTGTAGTTTATATAAAAATTCCCATTGTCAGCAAAATCAGGGGCAAGAGCCATCCCTAACAAGCCTTGTTCTGATCCTCTGGTACTGATCTTATTAGAAATATCCAGAAATGGATCACCAAGTAATGAGTCATTCTCCAGTACCCGAACCACACCACCTTGTTCAAGAACATAGAGAATCAACGACCCATCATAAAATGAAGTTAACCCCAAAGGTTTGGAAAAACCAGAAATTACCTCCAACCATTGGTAATTGTCTGGGTTAGGAAATTCTGTAACACTCTGCAGTGGTATCTCATCTATTTCCACAATAGTGGGTGTTTCCATTATTTCTTCTGGTGTTTCCACCAGTCCTTCTGGATTTTCAATGGTTTCAGTATTGGTTGGAATCTGGGAATTTTCAGCTTCTTGCGTTTCGGTTGGAACAATCATCACCGAAGGAGTAAATTTCGCCTGATTTGGTGAACATGCCACAAGAACTAATAGACTTAGTAATAATAATTTTCGAATCATTTTTGAACCTCTACGAAAGATTATAGCGGTCAGTAAGCTGATTTTCGATTGTATTTACATTGTTTGGTTATTTAATCAAACATTTTTCTTCGTTTGTAACGGATAAAAGGAGCAGCAACTTTTCGCGCCCAATATTTCCACACAATCGGTTCCCACCATTTTCCCCCATCCCGGTAGTGGATCTTGAGCATGTCTGGCCAACAGCGATCATCCTCAGCGATCGATTTTGCATCGCCATGCAAACGAAAATTTGCCCATAATTCTGGGATATAGCTGATTTTGCTTATTTTTGCTAATCTTACCCACAAGTCATAATCCATGGCAAAGTAAATTGATGTATCCAATGGACCAACTTGATGCCATAATTCCGCTTGCCAAAACGATGCTTGTTGAGGAATGTGAACATAACCGGTTCTCAATTTATCATAATTGGTTTGCTGGGAATTAAATTTTCCAACGACACGATCATTCGCATCAATGAAATTACAATCGCCATAAACCATTCCTGTTTCCGGATGGTTGGTTAAATATTCCACAGCGTTAGAAACAGCATTTTGTTCATAAGTGTCGTCTGAATTTAACCAGGCAAATATTTGCCCAGTTGCTTTCGAGAAACCTCGATTAATGGCATCAGTTTGCCCGAAATCTTTTTCCGACTTCCAATGTGAGATCCTATCCTCGTACTTCTTAATGATTTCAAGACTATTATCCGAAGAACCTCCATCCATGACTATGTATTCAATGTTGTCATAGTCCTGATTCAGAACAGACAGGATGGTTCGTTCAAGATATTTTCCCTGGTTGTATGAGGGGGTAACGATAGAAACTAATGGTTTCATCTAATCGATATCCAATGGGTGCTTCAAATCAAAAATAATATATTCGGGAGTTTCTTCAAAGATTTGGTAATGAGTAAACAAAAGGTTTTTCACTTCGGGTTGGTGATCCAATTCCGACAACTGTGTTACCAGAAAATAATCTTTTCCAGCGGTTTCTTCCTCAAATAATTTTTGCATGTCAAATTCTTGCCCTGCTAACTCTCTTAATGAAAAATCTGAACTTGACATCCAATGCTCAATGCCTGTCCATCCCCAGTAGTTGAGACGATACCCATAATCCTGGGTGATACCGATTATGGAAACATTTTCATCAAACTTTCCTTCCATTCTTTCCCAGAAAGTAACTTCACCTTCATAATTTGCTCTTTTTAGGGTTACCCTGACATCCCATGCATTGATTGCCGCGAAGAATAAAAGCACAGCAATCATAATTAGATTTGATAACCATTTTGGTTCTTTTAAGAAAGAGGTAATTTTTCCGAAGACCCCAGACGCTCCAATGATAACAATTGGCACCAAGGGCAGTTGATAATAATCGTGTGTGGAAATATGGTGAGATAAGGTCAAGCCATAAACAAAATAACCCAACAATAATGAAGCCAAGAACACTCGATGGATTGATTTCTTTAAGAGTACAGTCGCAATTATAGATGCCAGGAAGAAACCAAATCCAACCGCTTTGGTGATCATTTCATTCCATCGCAGCCAAAAAACCGGATCTTTCCAAAGTTGCGGAAAGAACCGCAAACTGAATTGTGATTGCAAAGCACCATTAATGATCAGACCATAAAACATATAACTGAGATATGGGAGAAGCGACAATGCCCCCATCACCCAAACGGATCGACTTTTGAGTATTGCTTTCAATGATCTCTTTTGCCATACCACTACCGCGATAAATGAAAAAGCTATGGGGAAAATAACAACAGATTTGATGAAGATTGCCAACCCGGCAAATACCCCGGCGATAATTGCATTTCCAATACTTTCGTCGCTCATCCATCGCACCAACCCCCACAACCCGATGATCATTAACATCACCATCAAAGGATCAGGCTGAAATGCCCTACTGGCGATCGCGGTATAAGGGTTGATCATGTACAGTAAAAAGGAAAATACGGAAGCGTTCCTGTCAAACATTCGTCTAGTTAAGTCTAATAAAAACAGACCGCCTATGGTCCAGAAAATAATTGACATCACCCTCGGGATCCAAAGGTATTCACCACCAGCCACCTGGTATAGTCCCGCAGCTGCCCTTTCCATCACCGGAGGTTCAATTAGCCCTTGGATCTTCCATTGTTGAACAGCGAATTCCTTCTTATATTCATCCACCGTGTCTAATTTCTCATAATACATTCCCCTGGCTTTGAGTGCTGAATAGAGTTGGCGAGTTGGGTGGAAATCCAAAGGAGCATCTGATATATCATAAAAACGAATCGCTAATCCCAATAAAAGAATTACCACGATGGCTACTACATATAAAGTTTTACTGTGATTAAAAAGAGTACCTTCTTGCGTCGGTTCTATTGAATTATTTTTCTGGTTATTCATTCATTCTTTCCTTGAAGATCAGGTCTCTTAATTCTAAATCTTAACTTCAAATAGAGGTTTTTCAGTTTTTCAAATCCAAATGGCGCGAAGATCGAATAAAGGAACCGATGCCATTCCGGGAGAACGGTTGGCAAATGAGTAGTTAGTCCTTTCCAATACACCTTGCGAGTTTCTTGATAATCTCCCCCATCCAACAAATATCTGGCATTCATACGATGAGCTCCAGCCAGAATTTTCTTCTGATTTTGCTTAAAATATGGTTGAAATTCTGGATTGGTCTGCATCCATTCCACCAGACGATAAGCTTCCTTACCAAATTTGCTGGCCAAGGCAACATTTTTCGCAGATGCATGAAAACGCGCTGCTGCCCATAATCTTTTGGAATATTTGATTGGGGCTTTGGCTGATAAATTTAGCCATAATTGATGGTCTAATAAGAAATGATAGGAAGTATCAAGACCACCAACATCCTCCAACAAATCTCTTCGCATAAATACTGCTGGTTGCCCGATAATCTTAAATTGCATGAGGTCAGCAATCTGCCAATCCCCATATCTCATAATATTGGTAATATCACCATTTTGATTAATCGATTGAACATCCCCAAAAACAAATCCCAACTCGGGATTTGATTCAAAAATTGATACCGCCTCTTGAATGCATCCAGACAATAATAGGTCATCAGAATTTAACCAACCAATGTATTTCCCATTGGCATGTTGTAAACCTTTATTGAACGCATCCGCTTGCCCATCATCATTTTCTGATAACCACCAGAATAATTGTCCTGCGTATTTCTGGATGATCTCCTGACTGCCATCTGTAGAATTTCCGTCAATCACGATGTATTCCAAATTGGGATAGTTCTGATTAAGGACTGATAACATGGCTGATTCCAGAAATTCAGCCTGGTTATAAGATGGGGTAATGATAGATACTAGTGGGGTCTTTTGCATTAAAAGGTACTCGAGGCTATTTAGAAGAGACTATCATATTCGACTTTGTCAAAAATCGTTAATTTACCACCAATGGTTGCGTCTAAAACTTTTCGCCCATCTTCTTCAAATGCTTTTCTAGCCAAAAGGTATCCAATTTCAGACATATCCAGGTCAGGAAGTTGCCACCGGAATCCCTTTCCAAAATATTCCGGATGAAAATGATTCGGATCATCCCCTTGAGATACTACGGTGGTATTGGCCTTTCCCTTGGTCTCAAAGTTGTGATCCACACCAATTAAAACCACTTCTTCAAACCCCATATAATATGCCAATTGAAGTGCTACATAAGTAACGGTAGCACTTTCCCAAAGGCGATTACGGATATTTTTCGCGAATTTTGGTTCTGTATAGGTGGTATAAAGAAAATAAAGGTCATCCTGGTTGGTTAACCATTTCTTTCCAGACCTCCAGGAAACAAATCTCGGAAGGTTCAATTTCATAATGTCTTCCGCGCATTGCTCAATTACCAAATCATTAACAGAGACATAATAACTGGTCTGAAAACCTAAATCCTCAAAAGCAAGGTATATTCTGTTCATCCCGAAAGTAAATTCATTTTTCAATTTACTGAGGTCGGTTTTCTTTAAACTGGGGCCATTCCCCATGATAAAACAACGTTTGCCTAGGTGAATGTTATGAAATTTCTCCAGATCCTTACGTGATTGTGCACGCCATGGATGAAAATATGCGTCCGGGACTTCGTTGATTCTTTTTATTCCATCAAGAGAATCCCTCAGAAAATTAAACATAGGTTTTGGTAAATATTTTTTGATTTGATTTTTCATCGTTTTATTCTGTGCTCAGTTTTGCGGTTGCTCCACCATCTACTACGATAGATTGACCGGTCATAAAGGAGGATTGCTCACCATCAGCCAGAAAATAAATGGCATGAGCTAATTCCGAAGGCAAACCAATTCTTCCATTAACTGTTCGTTTGGCCAAATTTTCCAACCGTACCTGATCCAAATGGGCGGACAACATGGGTGTATCAACAGCCCCAGGAAGAATTGCATTCACACGAATATTATCCTTTGCAAATTCAATCGCCATAGATCTTGTTAGTGCTAATAATCCACCTTTGCTGGCAGCATAACTCCCCACACCGGAGGAAGTGGCAATGGCATGAACGGAAGAAACATTAATAATGGCTCCTCCACCTCTATTCTTTAATAATGGGTAAGCTAACTTAGCACCTAAAAAAACAGACCGAAGATTTGAAGCCATCACTGCATCCCATTCTTCGACAGAGGTTTCCAATAAAGGTTTCACAACTTGCAAAGCTGCGTTGTTAATAACCGCATCAAGCGTATCGGTAAAACTCTTAACCGCGTTATAAATGTTTTCTAATTCATCCGGATCAGAGATGTCAGCATTGATAAAAAGACCATCCTCGGAAAAGTCCTCACCATATTTATTCCGGTCTACTCCGATAACAACCCACCCTTTTTCGGAAAATAATTTTACAGTTGCCCGGCCAATCCCCCCTGCGGCACCTGTTATTAACATCACTCTTCGGTTATTCTTCATTTTTACCTGCCACTAAAGCAATTTCAACTTGTTTAACTCAGTTGTATCAATTCCCAACCCAATTAATAGGTTTCGGATCGTATTCCAATGAACCCGTTCCCAGGCTTGGGGACTGGAGTTCGAATTATGTGGGGCTAACATTACATTGTTCATCCCCACTAACGGGGAATCCTTTGGTAATGGTTCAACTTCAAAAACGTCAAGCGCCGCACCACCAATCTCACCATTTTCAAGACCCTTAATCAATGCCTTTTCTTCAATAATGGGACCTCTGGCGGTGTTGATAATGACCGCGTTTTTATTAATGAATGAAATGGTTTTCTCATTGATCAGATGGAAACTGGTCGGGTTCAAATCACAATTAACACTCACAAAATCAGCCCTTCTTAATAATTCTTCCAGAGATACCATTTCCAATTTGTGTTCAAGAATGAAATCTGGTTCAATTTCC
>CAYSFA010000142.1:0-8514 GCA_964430025.1 uncultured Anaerolineaceae bacterium
TATTGTGAAGATTATTTATGGGAAATCGGAGATGACCTAATCATTCATGGTCCGATTGGGGAAGGATTTCGATCGATTCAGCAATATCAGAACTTATTATTGATTGATCTGGAGCCTGAAAATTGGTCCCTTTATTCTCTTATGGAAACAGGGTTGAAATATGGAAAGAATATTGTGTATTCCACGAGCGTGACAGAATTTTCTATACCTCCTTCGGTTGAAATTATTCCGAAAATACTTTCTGAAGATACACTTATTTGGGCAGATTTCATTGCTGTAGAAGTTAATCGTGAGAATTTAATACAAAATCAGGATCTATTCTTTCAAATAAAAAATTTGAATAAGGATTGTGATGTAATGGTTCATTGTCCAATTCTTTGTTCCGGGAAATCGGATTGTATGGTTTGCTCAATAAAATCAAAAAATGGATGGGTGAAAACTTGCCAAAAAGGTCAGGTAATAAAATTAGAACAATTGGAGATTGAATGAGAATATTAGCCTGTTTTGCTCATCCTGATGATGAAACCATTCTTGCTGGTGGCTTATTAGCGTTATTAGCAGAAGCTAATCATGAGATGCATTTTTTATGTTGTACCCGTGGTGAGGGTGGAGAATGTGGGGACCCACCCATTTGTGATCAGGATGATTTGGGGAGAGTACGGGAAGAAGAATTACTGTGTGCAGTGAGGAGTCTTGGAGGAAAATCTTTATCATTTCTTGATTATGTAGACCCGAAAGTAGGACCGGATAATACTCTTTACTCTTTTACAGAAGATAATGCAACCCTCGCAAAGGAAATTTATGAATTCGTCCAGAAATTGAAGATTGACCTAATCATCTCTCATGGTACAAATGGTGAATATGGACATCCTGCTCATCTCTCCGTAAATCAAGCCGTGAAGATGGTCGTACTACAATCAGAAAATTTGAATTGGTACACTGCCCAGGCATTCTATGAAAATAGTCCCAAACCTCATATATTAAATCAGGATGATTTCGCTGATTGGGTAGTGGATGTGACTTCAGTTCTTGATAAAAAAATTCAAGCTGCGTATTGTCACAAGAGCCAACACACACTTTTTGTTCGTAAGAAATCAAAAGAATTAAGGAGAAGTGTGTCCATCGAGGACGTGATTGTTGCTCAGGAAGGTTACCGTTTTCAAAGTGGTCAATCGGACATTCTGATTAATATTCCATCAATCAAATCTTCTAGCAATTTGATGAACCAATGAAAACAAGTTTGGATATTCTGGATAATCATAAATGGGTAAATGCAGCAGGAACAGCTGGGTTTGCACCGACCGCTCATTTGACGAACAAGTTTCCGGAATTAGGATTGTTTACTACAAACCCCATCAGTTATTTACCCCGATCGCCTGCAAAAGAACGATGCATGATCACCTACGGAAGAGATTTTCTGGTTCATAATGGTTTTCCATGCCCAGGATTCAAATCAGTCATCAAAAAGTATAGAAAAGTGTGGGAGACCAGTAATTTGCCAATTTGCATTAATTTATTGAGTGATCACCCAGGAATTATCGAAGAAATTATTCGATCCGTTGAAAATATTGACAATATAGCAGTTGTCGAGGTGATGATCGATCAAAATTGCACAGTGGTCGAGATTGTGGATATTCTAAAAGCAGCGGCTGGTGAATTACCGATTATATTAAGTGTTCCAAACGAATTGGTTTATTCGTCATGGTTCAATGACCTGGATTTAAGTGAAGTTGCAGCTTGGAGTCTGCAACCTCTTCGGGGGACTCGTATTCAGAAAGATAAAATAATTTCAGGACGATTATACGGTCTCAGCATGCTTCCACTGACTTTACGCGCGATTACACATTTATCTAATGTAGGGAAACCAATTATTGCCGGTGTTGGGGCATTAACCCCTGGAGATGTTCAGGATATTTACCAGGTAGGTGCCAACAATTTTCAACCGAATGAATTATTGTGGAGAGATTACTCTTAATTTTCCAGCCAAATAGTAACCGGTCCATCATTAATTAAAGATACTTTCATATCAGCAGCAAATTCACCTTGTTGTGTAGCTATCCCATAGGATCGTAGTTGATCAGCAAAATAGTCTACTAATTGATTTGCTTTGAATGGTTCTGCAGCTTTTACAAAAGATGGTCGGTTTCCTTTTTTGGTGTCAGCATATAAGGTGAATTGTGACACAACAATAGCTTCGCCTTTGATATCCAGAATCGAAAGGTTCATTTTCCCTTCCTGATCACCGAAGATTCTCAAATTTGCAATCTTTTTTGCCAATTGATCAGCATTTTGTTGAGTATCCTCATGTCCTACACCAAGAAATATCATCAATCCAGCACCGAATTCTTTGGCTACAATTCGATCATCTACCTTAACTGATCCTTGGCTGATCCTTTGAATTAACACTCTCATTACTTAGCCATCCGATTTTCTTCACAACAAACCAATAGCTGTGCGTACCTCATCAATGGTATTATCAGCGATTATTTGTGCTCTTTTTGCGCCATCTTCGAGCATATCAATCACGTCATCGGTATTCTTTTCGAATTCTGCTCTTCGTTCTCTAAAGGGAATTAGATGGTTATTTAAGTTTTTTGCCAAAAGTTTCTTACAGTCTACACACCCTATGCCCGCGAGACGACATTCCCGATCCACCATTGCCACTTCTTCTGGGGATGAGAAAATTTTATGAAGTGAGAAAACATTACAGACATCTGGGTTACCAGGATCAGATCTACGTTTTCTTTGTGGGTCGGTAACCATCATCATTACCCGTTTTTGAGTCTCTTCCGGAGTGCTTGCCATTTCTATATGGTTATCCAGGCTCTTGCTCATTTTTTGCTGCCCATCAATCCCGATGACCTTTGGAAACTCGGTTACTTTCATTTGAGGTTCAACCAACACATCGGTGTTGTAGCGGAAGTTGAAGGAACGAACTACTTCTCGGGTGAATTCGATGTGGGGAGCCTGGTCTACACCAACAGGAACAGTATCAGCTTTATACAAAGCAATATCTGCTGCCATGAGTACAGGATATCCAACCAGACCATAGTTGACGTTATTTGGATTCTCCCGCACTTTATCCTTAAATGTGGGCAAGTCAGTTAATTTTCCTAGAGGAGTGACCATGGATAGTATTGTATGCAACGTCATAACCTGAGGAACGTGAGATTGTACAAAAATGACCGATTTTGAAGGATTCATCCCTGCTGCCAACCAGTCCAGAACCATGTCGATTGTATTTTCGCGTAAGTTCAGCGTGGTTTCCATGGTGGTTAAGGCATGAATATCCACAACACAATACACACATTCATAATCTTCCTGTAAAGCAACGTAATTCTTTATAGCTCCAAGGTAGTTACCTAAATGTTGACGTCCGGTTGGTCTTGCTCCTGAAAATACTCGTCCTTTTTTACTCATCTCATTCCTCTGTGATTTTTGATTTAATAATTATTGTACTCACGTAAACTTAAGTCTATCAAGGTTCATTGTTTACCGCATAAGGGGAAACCAATCCGGATTGTACTTTGCCTACCATCTCCTGGAGATAAGTTAGTCTTCCGTCTGGGATATCACCCGAATGTGATTTAATTTCATATTCCACTGATATTGTATTCTGGGAAGTATCACCAAATTCCGGATTATCGATCATTCCGATCAGGATGTCCACAAGATTATTGGTTATTGAGTAATCGACCCAATCTTCCATCCCGGATTGAGGAATAAAATCACTGAATATGGAAATTCCATTTTGACGTAATAAAATTACCAAGTCATTGTATAGATAATCACCTGGAATAAATAAGCTATTCAGTCGGTTGGTCGTAATTTCACCTAAGGCCTGCATCGTTCGTTCATTATCTTCCGGTGCGGATAAAGTGGCTGTCACCGGGAAAGTTACTATTGGTCCATAAACTGGAATGCATCTTCCGCATAAATATAAAACTCCATTTTTGAAAACTGTGCTGGCGGAGGTGTTGTAATATTCTAGATCAGGTAATAAACCACCAACGCGCCAATCATCAGTAATCAATGCAGCCAAATAACCAGCAATGAAAATTTGTTCGGCTCTTGATGCTTTAATATATATGAGATTTGATTGCGACGTTTCTACCTGGTTATCACCAATGACAATCAAATGACCAATTTCTATTTTTCTAAATTGGTCAAGTATTTGATCACTATGATCGAATGTAATCACTACCGAATAACTATCTGAAAGCAAAGCTATATCATTAGAAATTGTAACCATATACCCTTGGCTTGTTGCTGCGTTATTGATTTTGTCAAGATCCGATTGATTTATAAAGTTTTCAAAATTATTGGTGAAAATGAATAAATTTCTAATTTCCTGGGTAGGTTCCATCTCCATTGTTAAAGTTGGTTCCATAGAGGGAATTGGCAGGGTAGATATTTCTTCAGATTGAGTCGGTACGGTTGTAGAGCTATTTCCTGAACAAGCACTCAATAAAAAGAATATCAAAACTGAAAAAATATAGAATTTGTGATGTTTTATTTGCATGTCCATTCTCAATAATTGTGATATCAAGTCTGTATTATAATTGCGTTATGATTGAAATGAGCATTCCTGGTCATGAAATTTACAAAATTGAATACCTTGTCTGCGATGTGAATGGTACTTTGGCTGTTGACGGAAATCTATTACCAGGCATGATTAGCACAATCGGAAGATTAAAAGAGCAGCTAAAAGTATACCTTATAACTGCTAACACCCATGGAAATCAACAAAGAATAATGAGTGAATTAGGAGTTGAATCAATCAATATTGAGAGGGGGCAAGAGGCAAAACAAAAAGGAGATTTCGTCACTCAATTAGGCGAAAAGAAAGTAATTGCCATCGGACAAGGGGCAAATGACGTTGAGATGCTAAAAAGAGCTGCAATCGGAATTTGTGTACTTTCTGAAGAAGGCACCTCATTGGATGCCCTTCTCGCTTCAGATATTATTGTACAAGATGGCTTACAAGCCTTAAAACTGGTTCAAAATCCAATGAGGATGGTAGCAACGTTAAGAAAATGAACCAAAACAATGAACAATCCAATTATCGCGACATTATAAAGAATAAAAATTTAGACGCCAAATGGACACAATATGGCCCATCTGGTTTCAATGGTTTTCTGGATCAAGTAGCGAGAAGATTTGAAATCAACATTGAAACCTTTCTGGTAGGCTCTATTTCACTCTTAGTTTTTGCGTTGGCATTACTGCTAGATAAATTAGCATTATTTATTCTTGGTCTATTAATAGCCCCTATTTTATCTCCAGTTCTTGGCCTGATATTTGGCATAAATATTGGCTCATTCCGCTTTATTAAGATTGGTTTATGGTCATTATTACTGAATATAGTAAGTTTTTTCTTAGTGAGCGGCTTTTCGGGCTTTATCGCACGACAATTCCCCGAACGAGAATTTAGAACCTGGAAATTTTTTATTGAATTTGATTGGGCAGCAATCATTCTATTGGTAGTTGGAATCTTAATCATGATTTCCACAATTTTAAAGAACCCGAGGCAATCATCTTTAGTGGCTAATGTTGCTTTGGCCTATTGTTTTTATCTCCCATTAATATCTGCTGGCTTTGCATTTGGGTTAGGTTTAAAAAACGAATTTCTATCTGCTCTTAAAACATTCTTCTTACTTTTTGCGGTTGCAGTAATCTTAGGAGTAGTAGTCCTTTTTCTTTATAAAATCAAGCCAACTGGATTGAAGAATTCAATTCCATTAATACTATTTCTTGGGATCATCGGATTTGGCATGGTTGGCTATTATCTTCAAATCCAAAAACAAATAGATAATCAACCATTAAATAATGGAATTGGCCAAATAACTCAGATTATTCCTACCAATACCCAAACGGTAACAGTATCGATTAAGACACCTGGTCCTTTAATTACAAACGAAGAATTTAAAACTTCACCTACGCTGGAAATATCTTCAGCTGCGGTGGTTGTAGGCACTGAAACGATTAATGTAACTCCAACCAACACAGTGACAATTACATTGACACCTTTACCAGAGGTGGTTTGGGCTGAAATCCAATCGCCTGAAGGTGACGGTGCAAACATCCGCCAAGGTCCAGGATTTTCCTACAATATTGTAAAAACAGTCTTAAATGGAACAGCCATCCAGGTTTTGGAAAACGTCGAAGTCGTAGAAGGAGTTACCTGGATTCATGTCCGATTTTTAGATGGCGTAGAAGGGTGGATAGTTAGAAATCTGATTGTTTCAGCAACACCTGAAGCAGAATGGTAAATAAAACAAAGGAGATACAAGCATGACAATTAGTTTTGGAACCGATGGCTGGAGAGCCGTCATGTCAGACACGTTTACATTTAGCAATTTACGGTTAGTGACCCAGGCAATAGCAGATGCTGTTGCAACAGAATCCTGGTTAAATGGATCAGCCAATGGACTAAATCCTGATCCCAAGAAATTGGTGGTAGGTTTTGATACCCGTTTTTTATCCGATCGTTTTGCCACTGATGTTGCGAGAGTAATGGCTGGAAATGGATTTACTGTTTTGCTTAGTCAAGCAGATGCTCCAACCCCAGCAATTTCGTATGCTGTAAAGCACTTCAATGCTATCGCGGGAATCATGATTACCGCTTCTCACAATGCACCTCGTTACAATGGGATCAAATTAAAAGCTGCTTTTGCAGGGTCTGCGTTGCCAGATCAATGTCGTAAGGTTGAAGTTTTCCTGAATGATAACGAAGCTCAAGCCCGTGGTCCAAATTTAATGGATTATCAACAAGCGAAATCTTTGAACCTTATCCAAAAATTCAATCCCATTCCTCCATATTACGAACATTTAACCAAATTAATCGATTTTGATGTCATTTCGGAAAATCCTCAAAGAATTGTCGTTGATTCCATGTACGGGTCAGGTCGAGGGGTAATTCGTTCAATTTTACAAGGAAGTGGGACTGAGGTCACTGAAATTAGGGGAGAAATGAATCCTGGTTTCGGTGGTGTCCATCCAGAACCAATCTCAAAATATTTGGGAGCATTGGCTGGAGCAATCAGTACTGGTCTAGGAAGTTTTGGAATAGCAACAGATGGTGATGCCGATCGAATTGGCGCAATGGATGAGCGTGGTAATTTTGTAGATCCTCATAAAATTATGGCATTAGCTTTGAAATATCTCGTTGAAAAAAAAGGATTAACTGGCTCGGTGGTTCGTACTGTTTCCACCACCCGCATGATTGATCGACTTGCTAATAAATATGGATTGAAAGTATTTGAGACTCCAGTCGGCTTCAATCATATTGCAGATTACATGTTGAAAGATGACGTTCTTATTGGTGGAGAAGAATCCGGGGGTATTTCATTCAAAGGTCATATTCCTGAAGGGGATGGTGTAGGGATGGGTTTGCTTTTATTGGAGATCGTGGCTTCATCAGGTGTCACACTCTATGAACTGGTCGAAGATCTTCTAGCCGATGTCGGACCTGCTGAATATGAAAGAAAAGATTTGCGGTTGAAGTTGCCGGTATCCAAACAGAAGATGGTGGAGAAATTAACCCAGGATGCACCAAAATCCATTGGTGGAGAAACTCTATTATCTGTTTCAACTTTAGATGGTGTGAAATATATTTTTGAAGATGATTCTTGGTTATTAATTCGACCATCCGGAACTGAACCAGTTCTGCGGGTTTACGCTGAAGGCAGATCAAAAGAAATGGTAAAAGCGATGATAGAATTCGGTGAAAAGGTCGCGGAGAGTGTTCGATAAATTTTTAAAGTTTTGATTAATAAAAAAATCCCCTCCAGGGGATTTTTTGTTTAATTTGAGCTTCGAGATAGATTAGTTTGAAAACCTGAGTTTTCGTACTAATAAAATGATTAAGATTAATCCGATTGCAGTTCCAAGCAAGGCAGGTATTCCAACATCATCCATAAATCCAGCTGTTGGAAGCGTGGTTGGAGTGACTTGTGGATCCAAAGTGCCTTGTGCTACTTGAGTTCCATTCTGGCCTCCTGCTTGTGCTGCAGCTGCTTGAGTTTGGAACGCAGCGACAGTTGCTGTGCGAATTGCTGGATCTTGCCCAGCTACAGAAGTAGCTTGTATTGTTGGTTCTGATGTTTCAGTTGCTATTTCAACAAAAGGTGTTACTGTCGGTGCAACATTGGTTGAGGGGGGGGCTGCTTTTTGGGTTGATTGTTTTGACTCAACCTCAGCAGTTTGAGTGGCAACAAAGGCAATCGCAGTATTTTGGGCATAAATTTCTGCAGCTTGTTCCTGTAAGTCCGTTGTCGTTTTTGGTCTGAAGAGAATAACATAAGCAATAATTGCAAGGATTGAAAAAACAACCACCGCTCCCAAAATTCCAATTCCAATTATGAATGGTTTATTACTGGAACCATTATTTGAAGGTGGGTCAAGAGGAACTTCCTGCTCAAATAAATCGTCGTTATTCAGATTACTAGGTTCCATATTTTTCTCCTTCTATGTTTATTACTTTACTCCAGGATATCCAAATTCGCAAGTGGA
>CAYSFA010000143.1:0-8429 GCA_964430025.1 uncultured Anaerolineaceae bacterium
TTTGTGCTGGTGCGTGAGATTAACCGCGTGGTGCCATCTGTTTGGGGAAGGAGAACGAATTGCCAGGTTTCCTCCCACGCATCATCACTCTGATGTCCAAAGGTGACAGCCTGATTGGGAATAACTTCAGCCACAATATACGGTGGCGGCGCAAAATCCCCAGCACACATTTTCATGAGATCACCAGCGACCAGATTTTGCCATTCAGGGTGAATGGTTTCATCCTTTGCCATTTCGCAACCAACAAAATTTTCCAGCCAGGTATAACTGTACATCCCGGATTTATCTGCACCGATCTGCACGATCCAGGGATAGATTTTCTGAACTGGAGCATTAATAGTAATGCCACGATTGGCTGTTCGTGCGGGTGATGCCAAAAAGTCATCACCTGGCATTTTCATCGTTCGTTCTTCAGGTGTTGTTCCATCCATGGTGTAAGCAATATAGCTAATAAAACCGCAATTCCAATCAAACCAACCAAAATTCCAATTATTAATAAAAACTTTTTCATTCCTGTCCTCTTTGAATAATTTAGAAATATTATTTAAAAATTTTTTGGAAACCTTTTAAACGGTTTTGTTTTCAAATCTTCTTTATGGTGGATATCAATCTCTTCATGGGTGATTCTGGTTCGAAAATTCCAGGCACCTCGCGACATATCTCAGATAGAAAATAAGTCAATAAAGAGTCTACACCTCCTCTGATTCGGCAATCGGTATGACCATCAAGCCAATATGCGTCAAATCATGGGCAATTAAAATAACTACAATAAATAATATGATTGTGTTGGGGATTATTATTCCTCCAATGAATTCTAATTATTATTTGTTTGGATATTTACTCGAATGGTTTTTCTAATTAATAATAGCAGAGTTAACCAAATACACAGGTTTCTTAACCGCATAAATAATTGCTACAATAAGTTTGGAATTACTTAGTAAAACAGGAGGAAATGATGGCAGTACGAAAATCAGAAGCTGTTTGGCAAGGAACGCTAAAAGAAGGTAAGGGCACAATGCGCCTCGGAAGTGGTGCATATCAGGGTGCATATAGTTTTTCATCTCGTTTTGAGGAAGGTACCGGCACCAACCCAGAGGAATTAATCGCAGCCGCCCATGCTGGTTGTTTTTCAATGGCATTTAGCGGGAACCTTACCAAAGCCGGGTTAACTCCCGAATCGATCTTTACGGTTGCATCCGTAACATTGGGAACTCAAGATGGCAAAGCCCGCATTACAGGTATTCATCTGGAATGTGAAGCCAAGGTGGATGGAGTTAGCGAAGCGGACTTTCAGGAAATGGCAGAAGCCGCCAAAGCTGGCTGCCCTGTTTCTGTTGCCCTTTCGAATGTACCAATAACATTGACTGCCAAACTGGTTTAAAAATGGAAAAAATCTCCTGATTCGATCGAATCAGGAGATTTTTAATTTAATACACGCTACGATGCAGCTGAAATATTCACCATCCAATTGATGCCGAATTTATCCAAAAACATCCCGAAGGAATCTCCCCAGGGAGCTTTGGCCAGAGGTTCAATTATTGTTCCACCCACTGAAAGCTGGTTGTAATAGCGGGTCAATTCTTCTTCATTATCTCCACTCAGGGTAATGCTGATATTCGTTCCTGGTTTTAAATCCATCGAAGTTGGCACATCAGCTGCCATCAAAGTCATTCCATTTTCTGTTTCTAACTGAGAGTGCATAATTTTATTATCTTCAGCCGGGTCTAAAGATACCCCGAATTCTTTAAATGTGTTCATTTGCAGTTTTCCGCCTAAGACACTTTGGTAAAAAGACATAACATCACGAGTATTATCACGAAAGTTCAGGTACGGAGAAAGTTTTGTCGGCATTGTAGCCTCCTATAAAATGGGATCTGGAGACTCTATTATAGATATTTACTAATTAAGTAAACAACTTGTATAAACCTAGGGAAATCCAATGGTTAAGAGTTGGATGAATTCGAGCTTTACAACTTCCCCGCAAGTTTCCCTGCCCACGCCCTTACTGCTTCGAAGTCACGAATGTCACTGGCAGGGGTTTTCCCAGCCATCATTTTCAACGGAAACTTCAAATAAGCTGGGTCATATTTGCCCCCGAACATTTCAATCTCAACCGGCTTCAACCAGGAAAATGAAGCCAATTCATTATTAAGTTGGGACCATGAATCGCGCCATTCCTGTTCATCATAAGGATCATGCGTTGGACCTAAAGCAAAAATAGCGATAAAGCGATCAATTAACAAGTTTTGATGTTTGGATAAAAAATTAAGCACATCTTTATGCCAGTGAAACATAAATAAAGGCGCGCCAAGAATGATAGCCTGATAATCGGAAAGGGATTTCACCTCTTTCACCTGCATAACATCTACATCAAAGTTTTCATTTCGAAGCGTATCACCGATCAAATTGGCGGTTTCTTCCGTAGAGCCATAACGGGTGGCAAACCCCACAAGAATTTTCTTTGACATGTCAACCCTCCGGGTGATAACTTATTTGTAGTGTCGCATCGATGGGATATTCGCCAGTATATAGGTATTCATTCATTGGTCTACAAACGCAATCCCACTGACTGGAAAATTTAAGAATACACAGTAAAGAAATTATAAAAGTATTAACTTGTTCGTACAAGCTGAGTTTTTTAAATGATTTCACTACCAATGAAAACAAACTGCCAAATGATCTCATTGACAATGAAAGCATTACTAGAAAATTCCATTATTTTCCCTATCATCGAGACCAGGCGAATATCCCTCTTTAGAATAAGCACAATTCCAATCTCCAGATTGTTGTAAAAATGCTGTTTTTCACCTATGCTGAGACAAATTCGCTCTCTGAGGACTGAATTTAATGGATTCTTCAAACCAGACCAAGTTACATGATCAAACCTTTACATATTACAACCTGAAACTAGAAATTCATCCTGAGGATAATTTCATCAAGGTCTTCGGTGTTTTGAAATTGCAAGTTTCCAATCAAACCTCTACGCTCGAACTTTTATTACATAAGCAATTAAGCATCCAATCCTTATCTGGTAAACAAGTTACAGATTATTCTTTTACCCTGAAGGAAAAGTCTCCGATCCCCTTTGTGCCAGATGCCAAGCCCTTGCAAATTCATTTCAAACCTGCTCTTGAGAAGGGCGAAATCACTCAAATCGAATTTTCCTATGAAGGAAAAATCACCTCATGGCCTTCTTGCTCCTGTAATGTGATCACCCCGGAATGGGTGGAACTGGGTATGTATTTTCCCTGGTATCCCATGCAGGCGGATTTATCCCAAAAGATCACCTTTGATCTGGAAGTAATTTGCCCTCCTGATTGGACGGTGGCTGGTTATGGTGAATTCAAACACATCAACGAGAGTTGGAAAGGGTGCTGCCACCGACCAACCCAGGATATCGTTGTTGTTGCATCTCCTACCCTTTTCAAAAAACAATATCATCACCCAAATGGTCAAATTAATCTTTTCACTTCAACTTTTAGTCGGGAAGCTGCAAGACAATTAGGAGAAAACTCGCTTTTCGCCTTATCATCATTCACTGAATGGTTTGGATCAGTATCCCCTACCACCTATTCAATCATCCAATCAGCACGCGAAAAAGGCGGTGGGTATGGTCGCAGAGGGTTGGTAGTGCTGGGCGGAATCGAAGAAAACGATTTTCTCAACCGTCCTGAGGTATACCTTCGCTATTTAGCACACGAGATAGCGCATGCCTGGTGGTGGAAAGCCCCGGTAGAAACCTGGCATGATTGGTTGAATGAAGGGTTCGCTGAACTCAGTGCTCAAATATTGGTGGCTGAACGCTTCGGCCAAGAGATTTATCTTCGCAATATGGAGAATAAGCGAAAGACAGCCAGCGAAATGGGACCGTTATGGGGGTTTGAACGCTTTGATCAGAGCACACCGGAAAAACAGGAGCGTTGCGAGCGATTGTTGTACGCTCGTGGACCGGTGATCTTACATGACCTTCGAAATCAGGTTGGACGTGATCAATTTCTTGCCTTATGCAGGAGTTTTCTTCATGTGGAGAAACCTACCACACAAAGCCTGATCACAATCACACAGAAAATGTTCGGCAATCCTTTCAGCCAATGGCTGGAAAATCAACTCAAACAGCTTTAACCATAAATCCTCGGTTTCTTTTGCTAAAAAACAAATGATGTAGATACAATCAATGATCTTTAGCTCAATTTTTTTCCTCATTCGGGTTCTCTTTTTTCTCGATCCTTCTGAATTCAATCAATGTCAGGTTAAGGTTGCGCACCTGCGCTAACAGACCAAAAATGGCTGCCTGATCCGATAGACAGCCATATAATATGCTCCCGATGTGATATCCATTTTCCAACCAAGGTAAGATATTCACCCCATGGAACCATTGTGACCATAGGTCATCCAGGATTTCTGTAACCCGGATTTCAATCCACAGTTCGCTCATAACCAATGAAAGAAGTAGCTGACAGTACCAATCAGGAATTTGACAGCGATTAATAAACCAACCACAACGACTGATTGAATTTGTCCTGCTATCAAAGGCAATTTCAATCCGGTAAGACCTGAAATGATGATAACCAATATCAATATCCCCAAGAGAATTCCGATAATGGCTAACGGAGAAGTCCATTTTCCACTGGCGCCCACCTGCCCTATTCCTCCCGTACACATTGCCATACCCACCACCAATAAAGCGATCAAACTAGCTTTTGGGCTGTCGATTAAAGGGAGTGATTTTCCTCTAATTGTTGCGAACACTATTATCGCTACTACAACACCCAATACCAAAGGCAACCATAAACCTGTAAACGTATTCATTGTATTTCCTTTCATGATTAACTCCTGAATTAAGTTTATTTTGAGGATGAAGAACATTCCTGATAAGATCCAGAAAACCTTTTCCTTAAATACATAGTACTTTCCCAACCAATTAATTTCAGTGTCCGGAAGACGTATTTATGGGCGTATTTTTCTATTGATCGTTATCCAACAACCCAAGTGAGCGTGCACGGTTGGTTGCCTGGGTGCGATTCTGAACCCCTAATTTTCCATGGATATTTTCAATATGCTTTTTGACTGTACGTATTGAAATCACAAGTCGCGTGGCGATTTGTTGGTTGGTTAATCCTTCAGACACCAATTGAAGTACCTCTCGTTCGCGTTTACTCAAAGGTTCAGGAAGGTCGCTCTCTTTTTCTATTTGCGAATCACGGATGGTGCTTTTTTCGAATGCAAGGATAATTTTATAGGCATAAGCTTTTAATACCTCATCGCTTGTGTTCTGATTTTTCGTAAACCAGTTCTTTAGCAATTTCCAAAGTGGCTCACCTATATTAAGAAATGTGCGTATATAGCCTTCCGGTTCTGCCAAATGTAAAGCTTCTTCCAAATATTTCTCAGCCAGATCTGTCTGTTCTTTATGTGCATTAACCAACATTAGCAAAATGAGAAGATGACTTCCCTTACGACCCTTCGTAAAAGCAGCCAAACGAGTTAACAAAGACCTGGCTTTATCAAATTCTCCTAAAGCCAGCCAGGCTCGAGACAAGCCAATTAATACTGCTTCATTTCGAAAAGTAAGAGGGAGGGAAACCAAGGGACTTTTCGTTGAAACAAATGATTCCAACGCCAACCTCTTCTTTGTTTCAATCCAAAGTTGAAGTTGTGTTTGTTCAAGAATATTGACAAACTCTGGGTGAAATTGATTGCTGAAGAGCAATTCTTCAATGTTCATAAAAGTGACTTCCGCGTCAGACAGATTATTCTTGGCTATATGAAGGCGGGTTAACAAGCAGTATCCGATCATAACGATGGCTGGATTAGGCCAATCCTTAATCAGACGCAACCCTTCACTGATCTGTTTTTCGGCTTCCTCCAACTGATTCCATTCCAGATAAATCTCACCCATCAGTAAGTTTTGAACCCCTGCTATATAGTATCCTCTAACCCCTCGTTGCCGTACATATTTATCATATTTTTTTGTTAGCTCCATCACCTTGTGAAGATGTCCCTGCTTTAAGAATACCCAGGCCATGCGTTGCACAGAGATGGGAATGGCGTTTGTCCCTTTTAACCGTTTATCACGTTCTAATGCATCCTCAAAATAGTACATCGCGGTTGAAAAATCATTTTCCATATAATAGATAGTGCCCAGGATGATAGCCACACTATTCCGCATCCCTACAAAATCATCCGGGATTCTTGCATAAGCGTCTGATAAGGACCCGTCCAAAGCTATGGTTTCATTCTTAAGATCAAGCATGTAGGTACGTAAGATTTTCGCAATGGCGCGCAGTGGTTCATCCAACGAGGTTCCTTTGCGATCAACATCATCCAGGTGCTTCTCTGCACCATATATAAATGGAAGTACGCCATCCATTTGACCGGTGATGACATTAATCCAGGCTTTATGCAGGCATAAGGAAGGTCTCTTTTCGATTTCTTCATTTGGCAAATGAGTGAGCAAGGACATAAAATCCCAATCAGAGGTCTGCCAGTATTGTGATATATGTTGTTCAATCAGGTCAGCTGCAAGCGTTAAGTCTTTTCCCTTCAAGGCGTATTCAACTGCCAACCGAGCTTCACCTTCCTTTTCATACCAATTCGAAGCGCAACCATAAAGCTGATTAATGCGAGCTTTTTCCAGACTTTGCAATCTTGCCAATAGTAAATCTTTAAATAAGTGGTGATACCGATACCAATGTTGTTGATCATCTAGCGGAAAAAGAAACAAGTTGGTTCGCACCAGATGCTCCAGCATCGATTGTGATTCGTTTTTCTCTTTTCCGGTTATCGCTGCGCACAAACTCGCGTTCATGTTTTCCAGAATGGATGTCTCAAGAAGAAAGCTCTGAATATCCTGCTGCTGATTGGAGAACACTTCATCCATCAAGTAATCCAAGACAAAGCGATGGGTTCCCGAAAAATCATTCACAAACCGATCTTTATTTTTCGTGCGCTGAATTGATAAAGCTGCCAATTGGAGCCCGGCGATCCACCCTTCTGTACTCTTCTCCAAATGCTCCACTTGTTCTATGGAAAGCTCCAATCCCATACATTGCTTGAGAAATACCACTGTTTCTGGAAGGGTAAAACGTAAATCGTCTTGCCGCAATTCCACCAGCTGTCCTCGTGCCCGCCAGCGTGCTAATCGAATATCAGGATCTTCTCTGGTTAACAAGACGATCTTAAACCATACTGGTTTTGCTTCAAGCAACAAACTCATGGCTTCTACTATTCTCGAATTGTTTATGACATGAAAATCATCCAGAATTACGATAAACTGGTCTTTGTGTTCTGCCAGATCATTAGTCAGAAGGGTGACAAATTCATTAAGATCTAAACCAGGTAAATTTACTAACGTTTTGGCTTTTTTGCCTATATCCGGATGAATGCATTGTAGACTTTTGATAAGGTATCGAAGAAAAATAGAGAGATCGTTATCACGATCATCCAAAGAAATCCATGCAGATTGAAGACATTTCTGGTTAGTCAACCACTGGTTTATCACCGTCGTTTTTCCTGACCCTGCTGGTGCGGATATGATTCCAACTTTACAATCGGGTATTAGAAGGTGATTTAGTCGTTCAAATAATCTTGGCCTCTCGACCAATTGCAAACGATTGACCGGAGGGAAAAGTTTGGTCTTCTGTAAGGTAGTAGACATAATTGATTCTATCATTTTTGTATTTTATGTTTTCTTACTTTAAATGAAATACCATTATGTCCAGGTTTTTAATGTTTAAGGTCATCCAGCAAACCACGGCAAAAATCTGTGCTCTGCACGGCTGGACTGGATTCAACCAAAAACTGACTAACAGAACCAATATTCGCTTTCAGCATTAGCACTTCAGGGTCTTGAATCTGCGTGCGAATGGCGTCCACAAATCGCCCGGCAAACAACACCTGATGGGGGCGTGTATTGTTAGGATCATCCGGCGACAATTCTCCCTCGCCAGCATTGAAGGTGTGCCACCCTGAATAGTTGCGGGTGATGGGTTGTACCATAGGAGTAATATGCAATTGGTTATGCAACTCAGCGACTACTGTGTAAGCTTTAACCAACCAGGGTTCCCGCTGTGGGTATTCTACAGTGGAAAGAATTTCTACCAAGAAAGGTTGCAATCGTGAATAACACTGTAATTCTTTAAAGGCTGTACCCAACCACTTGGCATAGGGTGCGTATTTACTTTCCATTAGGAAACAAAGATGCATTAATTTTTCAACAACCTGCGAAGCAATCAGGATGGAACCTAGCAAATCTCCCAATTGCCAGGTACGCCCCACAAAGGCTTCAATCTCCGCCAGTTGTGCCCATTGGCTTGCCAGCAAATACAACCACACATCCTGTGGATACCAGGCAAAACGCTGACGGATTTCTTCCAATCCCAGATCATCGTGAAAGACCTTACCAGCTGTCCACTCCAGTAATTGTTGCT
>CAYSFA010000144.1:0-8378 GCA_964430025.1 uncultured Anaerolineaceae bacterium
AACAAGTAGGTTTCCTGGGTAACCATACCGATCTGTTCACTCAAGGAATCAAGCGTGACATCCCGTAGATCATGACCATCAATTGAGACTTTTCCTTCGTTGGGATCATATAACCGCGGGATCAGGTAGGTTAATGTCGTTTTTCCTGCACCAGAAGGACCGACCAGAGCGATCAATTCTCCAGGTTTCGCGCTGAAAGAAATATTTTCCAGGGCAGTCACCCTGGCTTGTGTAAGATTATCATCTTCCTGGGTCTTCTGTTCTCCTTCTGGTTGATCCGATAATACCGCATCGATGTTATCTGCCTGACCAAATCGACGAACATCCGTCAATCCACCACCTGAATCGTCATATTTAAAGCAAACATTTTCAAAAACTAGTTCGCCTTCAACATTCTTCAACTCAAACGCATCGGGTTTTTCCGGAATATCGTCCGGCATATCAATCACTTCAAACACACGTTCAAAACTGACCATGGAAGTGGCGAATTCAACCGGTGTATTTGCCAACCCTTCCAATGATGTGTATAGACCGGTCAGATACGCGCCAAACGCAACAATTGTTCCAATGGTAAGGGCATCATTTATCACCAAATACCCACCGATACCATAGACCAACGCGGTCCCGACCGCACTGACCAACCCCATGATAACAAAAAAGGTCACCCCAATGACTGCCCGGCGAATACCAATGTCACGTACCTGTCCGGCACGCTGCTCAAACCGTCCAACTTCAGTTTTCTGCCGTCCAAATAGTTTGACCAGGATCGCTCCACCAATATTGAGGGTCTCATTCATCATCGCATTCATGCGGGCATTCATATCCATTGCATGTCTGGCAATTTCTCGTAACACATTGGCTAATCGTTTTGTCACAATCAAAAAAACAGGCATGATCACAATACTGACTAATGTCAATCGCCACTCCAGAGTGAAAAGTACAATCAGGATCGCTATTGTTTGAATAACATTGGTAACCAGATTGACAATCGTACTGCTAATCGCGTTCTGGGCACCAATTACATCATTATTGAGACGACTGATTAATTCACCTAATCGAGAGTGTTTGAAAAAATGCAAACTCATACGCTGCAGACGCTCGAAGAGTGCTACTCTTAAATCATAAATCACACCTTCACCCACACTGGCGTTCAACTTTCGTTGAATGATCCGAAGGCTACCCCCGATGATCGGTACCAGCAATAAAGCAATCGAGAGCAGGACAAGTTTATTCAAGTCTTTTTGGGGCAAAGTGCGATCAATTAATTCACGTAAGATTAAAGGGGCTACCAACCCTAAAGCGGCTGTCATTAAAATCAGGATTAGCATCCAAATGATTTGGTTTTTATAAGGTAATGCATAGTCCAGCACTCTTTTCATGAGTGTTTTAGATACTTTAGGGGTCTCATTGCCCGCTTGTACAAATTGAGACCAATTACGATGAATCATACCCATTGTATACCTCCACCAGGTGTGTTGCAGGAAAGTAATCTTACCATCAAACTTCTTCTAAAAAAATTTCTGGTTTGAGGTATGGATTATCAAATTGAAAATCCGTCTACGTTAAGAAAATCCCAACCCTTCCTTAAAAGACTGATTGTCATATCAAAATTTTTTTATCGCTTCATAGTCCATAGATAATTCAATTTGCATTGAAATATCTTAACATTTCACACGAAAACAAATGACATTTGTTATTAGTAATTTTTATAGATCAAAATATACTTCAATTTATATTGAAGTATTTGGAGAAATATTGGATACTGACAGCGAAATTAAAAACCTTTTTTATATTCTTGGTAATCATAACCGGTTGAAATTATTTGATTTGCTGATGAATGGAGTGCATTGCAATTGTGAACTTACCCAAAAAACAGGCTTGGCAAACAACTTAATTTCACATCACCTTAAAGTACTTCAGGATGCTGGATTAATTCATTCTGTCCGCAGCACATCAGATGCACGCTGGATTTATTATTCAATTAATGAGAAGAAAATCAATCTCATTCAAGAAGAACTACAGAAATTCTTTGATTTATCTCGCATTTTGGATCGTGAACCTGAATGTCCACCTTGTAAAACCAATAAAGAAAAGGAATAAGTTGTATGAATAAATTCGAAAAATACTTAGCCCTCTGGGTTGCACTCTGTATGGGTTTAGGTTTGCTATTATCTATATTCATTCCTGGAATTGGAGAAACCATCGATTCCTGGCAAATTCGTGGCATATCAATTCCGATCGGGATATGTTTGTTTTTGATGATGTACCCTGCCCTATTAAATTTTCAGGTTTCCGAATTGAAAAAATTAAAAAAAGCACCAAAACCAATTATTCTGACATTATTTTCAAATTGGATTGTTGCCCCGATTGTTGCAGCTGTTCTGGCAAATATCTTCCTACAGGGACAAGAACAACTGATGGTTGCCATTATCCTACTCGGATCGAGTCCATGCACCGCAATGGTTCTGGTGTGGGGCAAACTGGCAGATGGTAATCAGGAACAGAACGTGATCAATACCAGCTTGAACACTGTAACCATAATGTTCCTTTACGTCCCAATTGTCTCGTTACTTACCGGTATCCAGAATATTCCCATTGACCGTTGGGCATTGCTGTTTTCAGCGCTGATATTTATTGGGTTGCCCTTGCTAATCGGGATTTTCAGCAAACGCTGGATTATCAGCACGAAAGGCGAAGATTGGTTCCATAAAACCTACCGTCCTTTGGTTGGAAAAATTGCTATTGTCGCATTACTAATGACATTGGTTATCCTATTCTCCCTGAATGGAAAGGTTCTCCTCAATAATTTTGAATTACTGGGTTTAGTATCCATCCCATTATTGTTAGGATTTCTGATTGTCGTATCATTCAATTTGGTTGTCACCCGATTAGCCGGATTAGCCTATAAAGAAGGTGTGATAACCGTCCTGATCGGCTCTTCCAGCCATTTCGAAATTGCAATTGCTGCCGCAGTATCCATGTACGGTGTGGGATCCCTGGCTGCCCTTGGCACCACCATGGGATTATTCTGGGAAGTGCCTATCATGCTGGGGTTGGTTGAATTGGCAAAATTCCTCCACCGAAAAGGATTTTGGAAATCATCTCTGACTTCTAGCCAACAAGGGTCCATTTAAGAACATAAAAAGGAGTAGCAATGCTAACAATAAAAATCCTGGGAGGTGGTTGCGCCAATTGCAAACGCCTGGAAGCTCAGACAAAAAAAGTCGTTGATAAATTACAACTTGAAGCAGAATTTATTAAGGTGACAGATCATTTGCAGATAATGGAATATCCGATTTTGTCAACGCCAGGATTGGTTGTGAATGAACAAGTACTTTCAAGCGGTAGAATACCGAGTGAAACAGAAATTGAAAACTGGTTGAAAACTTATCAGGTATAAGCTGATATTACTATCATTGACATTCAAATTTTCCAAAACACCTAAGAACTGGTTAAGCACATGAATTCAATCTTCATAACAATTGGTCAGTTATTTACTGCTGGATGGCTTAGCCTGCTCGATTATCTTGCAGCCCATGTTTTACTCTGCCTGGTTCCTGCTTTCATTATCGCCGGGTTTATGAGTGCGATGATTCCTAAGGAAACCATCACTCGCTTCTTAGGGCCAAAAGCCAGTAAATGGGTCAGCTACCCGGCAGCTTCCATTGGTGGCTTCATCCTGGCGGTTTGCTCTTGCACCATACTGCCACTATTCGCAGGGATTTGGAAAAGAGGAGCTGGATTAGGACCTGCTATTACTTTTTTGTTTGTTGGACCAGCCATCAATATCTTGGCAATCACGTATACAGGTGCAGCAATTGGTTTTGACATTGCCCTTGCGCGGCTGATCCTCTCCATTGTGTTTGGTATTGTGATTGGGCTGGCTATGGCATGGATTTTCCGAAAAGAAGTAAATGCGCGCACCCAGGAAATGCAGAAAAACGGTGTCTTTGATCAAACCGCGCAAGTAAAACCAGCAGTTTGGGTACTTTTTGTTTTATTAGTATTAATCTTGGTTGTTGGTACTTTGCAAATCCCTTTATTAACCAATGTATATTTTGATTTCAACTTACCATTCCAATCGGAAGTTAATTTGGTCAGCACATTAAACGCTTCCAATTTATCTATTCAAGGAGCTCCCTTAATTCTGATGTTGATCATCATTGGTTTTTTTGCCTGGAAAGGGTTTGAGAACATCTTTGATGGCTTTAACCGCTGGACTTATGCTGCTTTCATCGCCATAGCTCTCACTATTCTGATTGCCTCACCCCTGGTTCACCCTGCCAGCCCAACCATAGGGATCAATGGTCGCTTCTTCGGTGAATTAATTTTATTGGGATTGATTGGTTTTGTGGCTGTCAGAAAATTTGATAAGGAAGAATTAAGTGGTTGGATTTGGGAAACCTGGAAATTTGTAAAACAAATTTTCCCCATATTATTGGTAGGCGTGTTTCTGGCAGGTATCGCCAAAGTTATCATCCCGGAAGCCTGGATCCAGTCTGTTGCCGGTCAAAACACAATTTGGGCAAATATCGTCGGTGTCATCTTTGGCGTCTTTATGTATTTTCCAACTCTGGTGGAAGTTCCGGTAGCAAAAATGTTCCTGGATCTGGGGATGGCACGTGGCCCGTTGTTAGCATACCTGCTGTCCGATCCCGAATTATCGATCCAATCGATTCTAGTCTTATCAAGGATCATGGGGCGTAAAAAAACCAGTATTTACGTCGTTTTGGTAGCAATTCTAAGCACATTGGCTGGCTATCTGTTTGGTTTGATAATATCTATTTTCTAATTCGATACAAAATGAGTATAATTTCGAAGCCAATGGAAAAAAGAACCTCCGTATCAATTCTCTCAATTCTGTTTTTGTTACTTTCCTCAGGTTTCAATTTATCAAACTTCAACTCATTCCATTCTGAATTCAAAAACAATAATCAAGAAATTCAATCCATTTTTTATCAAAGCCAAAATGACCCCGAAGACGAGGACATTTGCGGATTATATGAAGCTGATTGTGAAGATGCTTCCACCTCATTATTCAATCATGTTGAGGTTGATCTCACCCGTTCAGAAAAAGCCCAGATAAACATCATTTTTTTCTGGATGCAGGACTGTGCCTATTGCACGCAGGTGCTCAATTCAGTGTTACCTGATATGTACTTGACCTTTGGAGACCAGATTTATTTTTATCCAATTGAGTTAGAAGAAATCAATGAAATTGATCTTTTTTATCAAATGGCTGAAAGATTGGGTGTACCCAAAAACAATATTGGTGTTCCTCTCATGATTCTTGGAGATCAGGTTTTGGCAGGTAACCAAATTGAAGCAAATCTGGAAAAGGCAATTGGTGAATTATTACCAGTGTCAGATTATTCATTAGTGGCGATTCCAGAGTTTGAAGAAAGACTTCCTGAATTTCTACGCAGCAAACAGGTGGATATCAACCCAAGCAATCCGAATCAATCAGGCAATAATCTTCCACTGAGAACAACATTTCCATTAGCCATTGTAATAGGATTACCCTTGATAGCAATCGCTGGGGTATTTCTAGCCGTGATTTATAAAAAATCCAAACCAACTATCACGGATAAATAACGACTATTTTTCAACCCAACGCTGCCAAAGCGTTTGTAAACGTGCTTCCAGACGATCCCCTAAGGCGTCCCCTCGTGCTGTGGTTACATCATCCTCATTTTCAAAAATTACATAAGGCACCTTTATCTCTTGAATCATCATATATGCCGGATCATCTTTGGCTAACTCGTGCCAATCCACATCTTTGTACAATTTCTCCAGTTTTTTATCCGGCAAGCCGTGTTCCAGAATGCTGTCAGGTTCATTGGGGTTGAAACGGGCTCGATTTTTCCGTAATGACTCACTGTAAGAAACATCCAGGTACAGAATTGCCATTCTCTCCAGCACATCTTTGGAGATATGTTGGTAGGCTTCTTTATATCCCCCATGCTCCCTTCCACGCGAAAACTCAATAATCGTGGTAAATTTCTGATGATAATTAGGGATACGAGCTACTTTCTTCTGATATTCAAAACACATTCTTCGAATCAATAAATGCCAAAGGTGTTCCCCTTTGAAATACCCATCCTCATCACTATGTAAACGTGGATAACCCATCTTTTCCAGAATGTCATCCTCTTCAAACCAGGCCCACAGCATCGGGAAATCATCTATCTCCTCAAACTCTCCCACCATGAATCGTTTTTTTCTTTCATCCAATGAAGATTTTTTTAGATAATCGATGATTTCGCTTTTCCCTGCGCCTGGACGGGCATTGAGTATCAGAATATCAAAAGTGTTTTTCTTTTCCATTTATCACCTTTTGGCATAAAATAACTAATTATAAAAAAAAATTCCTAACTATCCAAAAATTAATTGTATAACAATTCTTTTTTTGAAGTTTCGGAGACGACAAAAGAATGCGAATTAAAGTAGTTACTGATAGTGCTTGTGATATTCCTGAAGAAGTAGTTAAACAATATAATGTTACAGTCGTACCAAATTACATAAACATTGGCAATAATAGCTATCGGGATGGTGTTGACATCACTCACAGTCAATTTTATGATAAGTTGAATTCATATCCACAGCACCCTAAAACAGCTGCACCTGGCCCCGATCTTTTTATTAGAGCTTATGAAGAAGCAAAAGATCAGGGTTTTGATCGGGTGATCTCGATTCATGTCGCAGGGAATCTGAGCAGCATTTCTCAATCTACTTTACAAGCCTCAAATGAGGTAAAAATTCCAGTTACCATTCATGATTCACAACAATTATCGCTTGGGGCAGGGCTACAAGTAATCTTAGCCAGCAAAATGGCTGATGCAGGCGAAAGTGTTAAGGAAATTAAGAAGAAATTAACCGATTTAGGAAATCGTACCTATATTTACGCCTTATTAGACACGCTCAAATTCCTACATCTCAGTGGAAGGATAAATTTTGCTCTTCGGGGAATCGGTTCAATCCTAAGAATTAAACCACTGATGACGTTCCATAAGGGGGTTCCAATTTATGAGAAAGTGCGAACCCGTGGAAGAGCAATTGAACGAATATTAACCCACGTTCGAAATCTAGGTCCTCTGGAGCATGTCTCCGTCGTACATACCCAGGCGATTGAAGGGGCGAAATGGCTTTATGAAAAAGCAGCTGCGTTTATCCCCGAAAACAACCAACCATATTACCAAACCGTCACACCGGCGGTTGGGGTACATGTTGGCCCGAATGGGATCGGGCTTGTCTGCGTAACCAGCTAAAACTAATGATATAAAGCACCAAAAAGACAACCGCGCCACTGACAAAAGGCAGACTTATGTTGAAATCAAACATCATCCCTGCCCAAATTGGCCCTATTATTCTGCCTAGACTCATGAAGGAATTTGCCAGCCCCAGCGCGGTACCCTGTCCTCCTTCTGCTTCGGTAGAGACGAGTGATGCAATCCCTGGTCGTAACATGGCATTCGCCAGTACAAATAATCCAACGGTGATGTAAAGAGACAGGGTGTTTGTTGCTGTTAACATAATCAGAAATCCCAAAGAACTACCAATCAGGGAAAATTTAATGACCTGCCGCTCTCCAAACCGTCTGGTTAATGGACCGGTTAACACTCCTTGCACGAAGGTCGAAACCAATCCAACCACCATCATGACAGACCCAACTTGTGCAGGGGAATAATCAAAACGATGTTGTGCGTATAAACCAAATATTCCTTCAAAGCTGGTTAATCCAAAGAAAACCATGAAGGATAAAATCATCAGGTAACCAATGGGACCAAATAATGATCGCCAGATTTGTTTCAGGTCAAAACCTTTGATTTCTACGCCTTCTACCCGCTGCGATTTCGGTAATGATTCAGGGACAAAAATGAGAATTAAGAACATGGCCAGCATGGATAAACCGGACGCCACAAAAAACGGGGTCGAAAGCGAATCTGTGGCTAACAAACCACCTAATCCTGGTCCTAAAACCAACCCCATCCCCATGGCTGCGCCGATAATGCCCATGCCGCCCCCTCGGTTTTTTGTTTCGGTGGTGTCGCTGATATACGCCATTGCAGTTGGCAAAGTAGCGGCGGATAACATTCCACCCAGGGCGCGGGCAGCATAAATCATCCACAATTCGGTAGACAAGCCAAATAAAACCAGGGAAATTGCATTCCCAAGTGCACCAATCACGAGCATCGGTTTACGACCGAAACGATCTGAATATCCACCCCAAATCGGCGAAAAGATAAATTGCATGATGCTGAAAATGGCCATTAAAAAGCCCAGGCCTTTACCACTTGCCCCAAAACTTTCTATGTAAAAAGGCAAAATCGGGATGATCATGCCAAAGCCCATCATCACCACAACCAGAGTGAAGAATA
>CAYSFA010000145.1:0-8376 GCA_964430025.1 uncultured Anaerolineaceae bacterium
CCAATGGGACGCGCATCGAGAAATTCTGTGCCATACGCACCATTGCATCATAGACGGATAGATCACCATGGGGATGATATTTACCCAACACTTCTCCGACAACACGGGCGGATTTTTTATGCGGGTTGGAAAACCACAAGCTCATATCTCCCATGGCATAAAGAATACGGCGTTGTACAGGCTTCAACCCATCACGCACATCCGGTAGAGCCCGATCTAAAATGGTTAGAACCGCATATCGGCGATATGCTTCCTCAATAAAATGATCGAGACTTTGTTCCAGGATATTGGTTTCTTCAGCTTGAAAATCATTATCTGTCATAGTTTCCTCTAAGAACTTACTCTTCCGCGCTCCAATCCACACCCATTAACCATTCCTTGCGAGGGGCCACTTCACTGCCCATCAGACGAGTAATTAAGGAACGGGTGCGGTGAAAATCATCAATCACCATACGCATATCACGGGCAGCAAAATCAGCCGTGGTTAATTTGCGTTCTCCAGGACCTACAGCATCCTTGGCTTTACTTTTACGTCTTCCTTTTTGGTCCGCCAACTCCTGGGGCAAAACAAACACGGTTTCACGTAATTGCTCGGGGTTCATTTCTCCCAACCCTTTGTAGCGTTGGGTAAATACATTGCGTGCCCCGCCTAATTCTTTCTCAATCTCTTCACGTTCCTGTTCAGAGTAAGCGTAGAGAGAATTTTTACCTGATTTATTCTTTATCAGATATAATGGCGGCCGCGCAATGAAAAACCTGCCTTCTTCAATCACTGAACGCATCGTGCGCCAGAAGAGCGTAGCCAACAAGGTGGCAATATGGGAGCCGTCCACATCCGCGTCCACCAAAACCGAAATTCGGCCATAGCGGATACTGCTGACGTCACAATCAGCCCCAACACCAGTGCCAACCGCGGCAATAATCGCGGCGATTTCCCGGTTTTTGAGGATGTCATTCAGTTTCATTTTCTCTACGTTGGGAATCTTTCCACGCAGGGAAAGGATGGCGTGATAACGCGAATCACGTCCCTGCTTGCACGAACCTCCCGCGGAATCACCTTCCACCAAATAGAGAGCTGTATGATCCAATGGAACCATCGGATTGCCACCGCGTCGTTGGATATCAGCTAATTTGCCAAGCACAAACTCCCCAGCTTCCATCGCGGACTTCTTGATCACCAACTTACGTGCCTGCGCCGCCGCTTCACGTCCTCGTGCTGCCGCGACCGCCTGGTTGACGATTACCCGCCCTACCGGCACATTTTTGTCCAGATAATCATTGACATACGCATAAGTGGTGGAAAGCACAGGACCATGTACTTCCGGGCTGGTTAGGCTTTCCTTGGTTTGCGAAAGGAATTGCGGAGTGCTGGTCATAGTTATTTTGACAATCGCGGTTAACCCCAACAATGCATCATCCCCGCGTACATCCATATTTCCTTTTAACAGTTTCTTATTGGTGGCAAATTGCTTTACCGCCTTGGTGAGACCTGCTTTGAAGGCGGAAACATGGGTTCCTCCCATGGGGGTCGGGAT
The DNA here is from genome assembly GCA_964430025.1 of uncultured Anaerolineaceae bacterium. Taxonomy (GTDB): domain Bacteria; phylum Chloroflexota; class Anaerolineae; order Anaerolineales; family Anaerolineaceae; genus UBA6170. The sequence continues at coordinate 1,536 of CAYSFA010000145.1, forward strand.
AGCATTCACAAACGAATAAATCTGGGTGTCCTCCCCGGCATATTGCACCGCGATTTCCACCTCAATGGTACCTTTACCACCTTCCACCTCGATTTCGGTGGTGTCTTTGAAGGTGATAGGCTTGTGGAGTGGCTCTTCTCCCTCATTTAAATACTCAATGTATTCAACCAAACCGCGTTTGGAAAAGAAGATTTCCGGATCGCCTTCGCGGGTGCGTTTGTCCATAAATTCTATCCGCACTCCCGGATAGAGATGAGCGATCTGACGAAATCGGGTGCTTAATCGTTCAGCATCCCAGGGAACATAAGAAGTCGGGTTTGGCCAATCCATTTCTCTTGCGAATAAAGAACGGTTTGGACGAAAACGGAAAATCGTACCTGTTTCTTGATCAGGATTTGCATCTACCGCCAATCTCATCTGATTGACTTCCAACGCTTTGGCTATTTCCTTCTTCCCGGAGACTACAAGCTTTGTATCTTTATTAATCTCACCGGCTTTTTTACCAGGTCTGATCTCTTTGGTGTAAATCTCTACCGGGGTAACCGGAATGCCGCCATCCTCAAAACGTTGATAAAAAATCAACCCATGGCGGTGCACTTCCACTTCTAAAAATGTGGAAAAAGCATTGGTGCATTTCAAACCAATCCCATGCAAACCACCCGAGCTGCTATAAGCCGAATCATCACCGCCAAATTTTCCACCGGCATGCGGTTTGAGCAGCACCTGGGTAAGTGTGCTCATCCCCACATCAGGTTTGTAATCTACCGGAATTCCACGTCCATCATCAGCAATTTCAATCGTTCCATCTTTTTCGATGGTCACCGAGATGGTGCTGGCATATCCCGCCATACACTCATCGACCGAGTTATCTAAAACTTCTAATAAAATATGATGAAGACCATGCAGGCTGTTGTTACCAATATACATGCCCGGCCGACGTCGTACAGCCTCTAAAAACTCCAGTTCAACAATTTGATCAGCACTATACTGCTTACTCACACGCTTCCACTCCGTTCCACCCGATGAAAAAAGGGTGAGATTTTATTAGAACATTTGTTTTATATTATACAATATTTCATACCGGTATGCAACTCACCCCACGTGTGAAAATTGCCTACGATAGCTTAATTTTACCACTGCGAGCCACACTAAGGATTGTTAGTCTGTCGGTAAACTCCCAAAAAATTTCTTCGCTAAATCCTGACGAGTTACACCTTTTGTCATTGCCAATCCTTCATCCAGGATCATTTCCTGCGCATTCTCAGGTGACCAATCATTAATACTATCCAGCCACCCAGCAGGTGCCCAATCCATTACTCGGCGGTATCGGTTGACAGGCCAACCATATAATTCTCCTTTAGCGCTGATCTTACGATCATTGCCATCCACGGTAATGTAAAATTCTTTCTGCAATTGTTGGATAGCAATGTCTACAGTGCTTGCTCCCTGCTTGCGTGATACCCCTAATGTTTGCCGAACCTGGCTTATGTTAAGCACTTCATTTACTTCAAAGAGCTGCCAAACCTGCCAGGTTCTCTGGCTAACTATTCCCGATTCCCAGCATTCTGGCATAGAAATCAATGGGTGAAAGGCGGCGTAGAAGATTGCGTACATTCTTTGGCTAATAAAACCTTTATGACCACCCAAAATGCAGCCATAGGCAAGTCTCTTCTCTTCAGCAGCGCGATCTTTCCAGACCCATGGATCTGTTTCAAGACCTGTGTGCCAGAGATTTTCAGGTGTTTCTCCACCCAAAGACGGAAAACCTGGCAAAAGAGGTGATAGTGACAGGAAGCCCAGTGTTTCAACACGGTCCAGGAAATCATTATAAGTCATCAACATTTTCGTCATATTTTCACCCTGAATTTTTTGGTAAATCAAAGATTACAACAAGATAGGGAAAGGTAAGTCAGTTTACCAAACTTACTCTCGCCTACGACCACCAATCCTGTTCTATGAATTTTCCGTGCAGTCGTGATTCCTCTGCGGCAAAAGCCAGCAAGTGGCTTTCCAACGCTTCCCGGGTTCCTTGCAGGGTCTCTTCAAACAACCCCTCCCGTACAGCTTTCAGGAAAGAAGCCACCAACTGAAAATCGCCACCACCATGGCCTTCTCCCAAACCAGAACTGGTATCAAACTCCATATGCCAGTCTGTGCGGTGCTCATCCAGTTTAATCCACGAGCCTCCATTGCCAAACTCGGCCATTAAGCGGCCATGCGAACCCTCAATTTTGGTGGAGCGGTATTCGTAATGCGAATGACCATGCATGGTCAGGTTCACTGAGCTGCCATCCTCATACTGCATCATCACAACCTGATGATCAACCACATTATTATCACAATGATAGACACAGCGCCCGTATGGCCCATTGCGCAAGGCTTCTTCTATCTTTTCAGGGGTTGGATCCTGTGCCAAGATGGTTAATGGCCAACCGGTATAATTTGGCAATTGTTTCAATGCCGGGATCACCCAGCTCAATGCCCGAACTGTTGCTGGATTTTTTGCGTATTGATGGCTTGCCCAACGAGTAAAACCTGTGCTGGTATCCGCAATACTGTTCCAAAAAGGTGCCATCTCCTGGTAGATCTGTGGTGCATAAAAAGGACAGGTCTCAGCAGCCGAACAGCCATCCAGGCAGCGTTGTGGCGCTCCTTCCGGCGCATTTTCAGGTTTGAAGTGCATCAACGACCCAACCGAAGCTAATTTAACGGGTTTTTTCCCCAGTACCCAAGGCAAAATATCCAGATCATGACAGCATTTCGCCAGTACCATCGGGCTGGATTCATTTGCATCGCGCCAGTTGCCACGTACATAAGAGTGTGCCATATGCCAAAAGGAAACATTCTCGCGATGATCCACCTGTATGATCTGCCCCAACACTCCGGACTGCACCAACTCTTTCAGCTTCTTGAAGTGCCCGGTATAACGCAGCACATGGCAGATCCGTAACTGGCGTTGCGTTTTCTGGCTGGTTTCCAATAACAACTTGCACTCTTCCAGCTTATTCGCCATTGGTTTCTCCAGTAACACATGATAGCCAGCCTGCATGGCTGCCAGTGCCGGTGCGGTATGTTGCCAATCCTGCGTGCAGATCAATGCCACCTCCCCCAGAGCAGGTTTTTCCAGTAACGGCTCCCAGGACTCGAACTGCAACTCCTCGGGAATTTGATGCTGGTCAGCGAATTTTTTCCTACGTTCATCAATCGGCTCAGCCACGGCTACAAATTTTAACTCCTCCGGATGAGCAAGAGCGTATGGTGAGTAACAATCAGCACCTCGATTTCCCGCGCCAATCAGGATCGCTTGCAGAGGTTTGGTCATAGGGGACTCCTTAAATCGACAGGTTTTTATCGTTTATCAGGGTTTATTAAAGCACAAAAATTGTTTTTTCGGATAACCAAAAACATGGAAATAAAAATCTCTCCTCCGAGAGCATCTTCCCTCTTGTTGGTTTTCCCAACTTTCAGATGCAGTTCCCAATTGGAGAGATTTTATTCATTTCAAGAAGTTGTTTATATTTTCATTTCCCGAATATCACGAATTTCGGTAACAAAAGGTGAAAGGGCTTGCCTTAATGCCATCTCATCAACCTGATCGATTTTCATGGTGATTTCACCATGAGGGAGTTCCTCACCAGCATAGGTAATCAGGGCAATAATATTGCCGCCTATATCATCAATCGCTTTAGTTAAGCGGTGTAAAATCCCTTTTTCATTCTTGACCAACACAATCACACGCCAACCGGATTGGCGTCCACCCAGCATTTCCAGGAAAATGCGGAATATATCGGTTTGGGTGATCATCCCCACCACTTCTTCCCCACGCATTACCGGTATGCCACCGATGCGATGATCAGCCATCAATCGGGCTGCTTCCTCCAATGGGGTATCTTCATTTACGGTGACAACCTCATGGGTCATCACTCGCTCGACAGTGATTTTACTGAGCAAGTAATTAATTTCAAAAACCGATAAGGACGTGACATCCGATGGGGAAGCGTTTAACAAATCATCTTCCGAGACAATCCCCACCATTTTCCCCTTTTTCATGACCGGGTAACGGCTGACCCTTTCCTTGCGCATTTGCGCCAAAGCATCCTGCACGGGCATATCCGGTGAAACAAACAGCACCGGGCTTGTCATTCTCTCACCTACTAACATAGTTGCTCTCCTTCATCATCATTTTCATAATTGTACACGAAAGCCCATAATAATCATCAATTTGTCGAGAAATTGGCAACACCATTTCAACTCATCATCATAATAGGTTAACCGTTTTCGGGGTATTCACAAAAAAAAGGATTTCGACCTTCGATCGAAATCCTTTTTCATAATTCGCTGGGAGGTTTACCAGCCGCGTCCGCGGCCTTGTCCCATTTGTCCACCAAACTCACGCTGAAGAGTTCCGTCCTGAATGCAGGTACCATCACCCAGCCCCAAAGGTCCTTGGGTATACTGGGCATTTTCACCATTTATCATCGCACCACGTCCCATGCGGGTTGCTCCTCGAGATCCGAAGTTGCCAACTGGCATTAAGGCTTTGAATTCTTCAAATGTCAATCCTTCAGCCAAGGCGATATCGGCGATTGTTTCGCCAGCTTCGATTCTGGCTTCGATTTCCTCAACACTTAAATCGAGGGCTTCTGCGAAGGCTGCTATGATCTCATCATGGTATAACCCTAGACCGTCTTCGGTTTGTAACTGTTGTTGAACTCCATTCCCATATCCATAGCCCGGGGTTTCTGACTGTGCGTAAACACTTCCAACGACACTAAAACTTGCTACCAACACTGCTGCCACTAAAACGGCAATTAAACTCTTTTTCATTTCTAACTCCTTGTAATTTTTTATTCGTAAGATTTTTCTTCTTATGATCTTTATATTACAAGGAGGATGTTTAGAAACTGTTAAGAAGTGTTTTGGATTATGTTTCGGTTTTAATTTACATCAAACTACTTAATTGGATACCGGTATTGTTTTTCCCACAAACTTCTCTTCCTCTTCCGACTTCTCCTCCAGTATCACATCCGGGATGCGGGATTCAATCTGACGAAGGTTGGGATTGAGATAGGCAATTATAGAAATCAGGATAGTAGCGGTCCCGGCGATGATGAATATCAACCCAATACCCCTGCCAGGACCAGTCCCAATTACCTGCCCAACAAATGTGTTTACTAAGGCACCCCCTTCGCGCAGCATGGGTTCAAAAACAAAATCAGCAATGGGGCCAGCGGTGAGGAAAGCAAGAGGCATCATGGAGCGCGAGATCATCCCACGCATGGCATAAACCCGCCCCTGTAATTCCAACGGCACTTTGGTTTGGAAGATAGCCTGGCTGGAACCTGAAGCTAATGGGATTAAAAATAACATCACAAAGTAACCCACTGCGATCAGAAATGCATTCGGGCGTAAACCTGCAATCACCAACCCGACACTGGATATCGAGATAAACAACAAGATTGAAAAGATCTTCTTTTTCGGTCCACCCCAAACAGACAATAACACACTGCCGATCAACATCCCCACCCCACCAGCAGTTTGTATATAGCCGAGGATAGCTGGAGAAAAATTCGCCAACACCATCGGACTGGTCAGCACCGCTGCATAATTAATCATGAAATTCACCAGAGCAAAGTAGAATACCAGCCCTAAAAGCCCACCGGTTGACTTGAGATAGCGCCAGCCAGCCATGGCTTCCTGCCATTGACTCTCTTTTATCTGCGGATCCACTCTTTCTGGTTGCGGGATTCTCGATAGGATGATCGTACCCAAAGCCGCGAAAAAGGTGATGAAATCGATTAACATGATCCCTTTAAGCCCAATCAGCCCAAATAACAAACCAGCCAGCAAGGGCGGCACCAAATTTCCCAAAGCATTGGTCATCTGGGTCATCCCATTTGCCCGTTGCAGATCCTTTTTGGGCACTAACATTATAATTGATGCGCCAAATGCCGGTTCCTGGAAAGCACTAAACACCGATCCGACCAAAGCAATCACGTAAATATTCCAGATTTCCAATTGGCCATTCAGTAACAAAACAAAGGCAATCAATGTGATGATGGCATTGCCTGTATCTGCCAGCAACATCACCTTTTTCCGGCTATATCGATCAGCTACCGACCCTGCCACTGGGCTGAGTAAAACAGCTGGTAAACTCCCAAATAAAACAGTTAACGCGAAGGGAGTTGCTTTCCCGGTTTCCTGAAAAATCCAAACCCCAAGCGCGAAACTGGTTAGGCCAGAACCAACAATTGATATGAGCTGCCCAATCCAAATGGTGAAAAAGGTGTTCATGTTTTTGGGTGGTGAATATACAGACATTATCGTTCCTTTCTATTCAGGAATAACAAACAGCCATTGAACAATTCAATGTAATTTCAATTTTTGATGGAAAAATTACTTACTCGTTGTCTTCTTTTTCAAAATCTCTAAAATAAAAACTCGGATATAAAGCTAAGGTCATTGCATACGTTTGATGATCGGGATCTTTAGTGTCGGACTCTATAAATTCTTCCAACAATGCCTCAAGACGTTTGTGAAACTCATCCGCTTTTTCATCATCCAAATTACTTACGTAGCGGGTAACCATTAAAGAACGTGATTTTCCAGCAGCCCCTTGTTCCAATTGGAAGGTGCGGGCATGCAAGCTGCGCAACAAATCTTCACGGGTGGTATCTATGGTGGAGGTCACCATTGTAAACATGTTTTCTTTTCCTTCAGTCGTGGAAAAGTTCAATAAATTATGATCGATATCAATGAAAGCTGCTGTGGAGACATAATATTTTTCTATCAGATTGGCTACCTGGCGGGTTTCGGCTACTTTAATCAGTTCTACTTTTTC
>CAYSFA010000146.1:0-8297 GCA_964430025.1 uncultured Anaerolineaceae bacterium
CCAGCAGGTGCTCGGGCAGCGCCTGGTGAAAACAACCGTCAATTTTGACGACCCAGGCACCTACCACCTCTACTACGGAGATTACACCGGCATTCCCGGCACGGCCATGACCTTTTTTGGCTGGCTCAATTCCGTGCAAGGCAAGGTCGGCACCGGGGAAACCCAGGCTGTCGCCTACACCATCCCACAGCAATCGGTCAGCTACTGGAACGCGCGTCTCAAGCAGCTCGGCTTCTCCCCGGAACGTGTCGAAACACGCTTTGGGCAGGACGTGATCCCCTTCATCGACCCCGAAGGGATGCGAATGGAATTGGCTGCCGAGGAAAACCTCCCCACCATCCAACCCTGGCAGGGCAGCCCGGTCCCGGAAGAACACGAACTGCGTGGTTTTTATGGCGTCAGCTTGTGGCTGGACGAAATTGAGTCCACCACCCACATCCTGACCGAAATCCTGGGTTATCAGCAAGCCGGGCAGGAAGGCAACCGCTACCGCTTCACCGTCCCCAGCGATTCCCCCGGCAAGGTGGTTGACCTGGTACACAAGCCCAACACCGGACGCGGCATCTTTGGTGCCAGCTCGGTACATCACATCGCCTTCCGTGCCTCCTCCGATGAGCACCAACAGGAAATCCAGCAGCAGGTGCGTAAGATGGGTATTCATGCCACCCAGGTGATCGAACGCCATTACTTCCGCTCGGTGTATTTCCGTACCCCAGGCGGCGTCTTGTTCGAAATCGCTACTGACCAACCCGGGTTTACCGTGGATGAGCCGGCCGATTCCCTCGGTCAAAAACTGGTCTTACCGCCCTGGTATGAATCACGCCGTGAGGAAATTGAAGCCTACTTACCCACCATTCGGCGCAGCTTGCCAGTGGAGGTGAGCGAATGAGCGACAACCCGCATCTTCAACAACCCGTGGTGAGTTTGGGAGCACCTTTCAAGACTGCTGAGCAGGTGATGATTTTGCTACATGGACGCGGTGCCAGCGCTGAGTCGATTCTATCGTTGGCGGCTGAATTCGATGCTCCCAACACCCATTTCATCGCACCGCAGGCACATCAATTCCGATGGTATCCGTACACCTTCCTCTCCCCGGTGGAACGAAACGAGCCAGACCTCAGCTACGCCCTGGAACGTGTGGATAGCCTGATCAAGCGCATCGTCTCCTCCGGAAAGCGTCTGGATCAGATCGTACTGGCGGGATTCTCCCAGGGTGCCTGCCTGGCCAGCGAGTATGTGATCCGCAACCCGCGCCGCTATGGCGGCCTGGTCGTGCTGAGTGGCGGGTGGATTGGCCCGCAAAACACCACCCGCACCTCCGATGCCGATTTGGATGGCATGCCAGTCTTTATTGGCTGCAGTGACATCGATCAGTTCATCCCGGTCTCCCGCGTGGAGGAAACGGCGTCCCTCTTTGAAAGCATGCGGGCGGATGTGCGTCTCAGCATCTACTCCGGGATGGGACACACCGTCAACGCGGATGAGATCATGCAGATCAACAGCCTGCTGAAGCAAGTCGTCAGAGCGGATTAGAACAAACCGGGTTGCTGATTGGCATTCCCCTGGCTTTCTTCATAGCCAGAATCGATTAACAAATTTTTCTGCTGGGCAGCCTGCACCGCGAGGTAATCACAACGCTCGTTTTCAGGGTGCCCGGCATGACCTTTTACCCAGATCAGTTCCACATCATGCCTATCCAGCAATTCCACCAGCTGCTTCCATAAATCCGGGTTGAGCACCTTGCCTTTGCCGGTTTTTTTCCAGTTCTTCGCCCGCCAGATATCCACCCACCCCAGATTGATCGCATCCGAGATATATTTCGAGTCGGTGAAGAGCCGCACCCGCGAGGGCTGATTGAGTGACTTCAGCCCCACAATCGCCGCCATCAGCTCCATGCGATTGTTGGTGGTGCGGCGGTACCCCTGCGAAAGCTCCTTCCTGACCCCATCCTGCACCACAATCACCCCATAGCCCCCCGGCCCGGGATTGCCAATACAGGCACCGTCGGTGTAGATCTCTATGGGGGTTAGGCTTGGGTTTAGATGCATGGGGGTTTCCTGTTTTGTAAAGAAGGTTGCAGTAATTGTACATTAGATCAGAGGATAAATAAATTTTGAGTTTCCTGGCTTTAACCACAAGCTCATGCTTGATTAACCCCGACAAAAAAAGGTTCTGAATTTTCATTTTCCAATTTGTGTGGATTTCAAAAGTATTTTTCCCTGTAAAATGAGCTTAATCTGTCAGATTTTTCTTTTTTGTGCGTTTTCCTATTTAACCGCGGTTAAATTATCAAGATGGAGGATTGTGCATTGAAAGACATAACCATATCAGGGCTTTCCAGATGGATTCGAAAAGGAAAACCAGGAAACCCGTTGGTAAGCACAGAAGTTTTTCGTCAATTCTATGAGCAACATTATCTGTCCGTTTTCCGTTATGTGTACGGTTTACATGGTGCTCCTATTGAAGATGTAGAAGACCTGACTGCAGAGACATTCACTCGTGCCTGGAAAGCTCGTCATTCTTATGATGGAGAACCACTCACAACAGGCGTTGGCTGGTTGTTACGGATCGCTAAACGCCTGGTCATTGATCAATATCGGCGCAGTAAATCACGCATTCAGGTTGTGGGAGAATTCCTTGATGATATTCCAATAATTGCTCCCTCACCGGAAAATTTGGTGCAAAAAGGTGAATCCTACCAGCAACTCTGGAGTTTGATGAATAAACTACCAGCCCAGCAACGTGAAATTTTGGTGCTGCGTTATTTCCTGGATTGGCGAATAAATCAAATTGGCGAATACCTGCATATCCCTGAAAACACAGTATCGGTCACAATCCGACGGTCTTTACAACATTTACAACAGGAATGGCCTGAAGAAAAGGAATTGAAATGACAGATAAAAATTTACAACCATCGATTGCTGAAATAGAAGCAATGTTAAGTTCTATGACACCACAACCAGGCGAAAGGTATCATCAACACATGCGACAAGCTCCCTGGTTGAGTACAGGCATCAAACCAGCAGGAATCTTAAATCAGAAAAAAGCAGTGTTTGCTTTTGGCAGTGCTCTGGTAATTCTCCTATTACTTGCAATCTCCCTAACACCGGTAGGCGGTGTGTTGGCGGACCAGGTGTTAAAGTTTTTTACCCGAGCCCAAGGAGATACCATCACCATACCTGAGGATCAAATCTACACACTTCCACCACCGCCAACCCCGGAACCTACCCAATACCAGGCCCTCTTACCCATTGATCAAATCCCAACACCCGCTCCGACGAAGGATGTACGCGATTCAGCTACTTTGGATTGGCTCACTGGCATTAGCCTGCTGGAAGCTCAAGCTCTGGTTGACTGGCCGTTGTACCAACCCATGCAATTACCGGAAGACTACCGCTTGAATCACATCAATTATTACGAAGATCGGGATGCCATATACATGTTTTATAAGTCCCCACTCGCCAGTACGGGAGAACACTTTATGGTTCTTCAGGGGAAAAACCTGGAAGTTCTGGAAATTGCTGAAGGTGCGGAAGTTGAGTTTATCCCGGTGGGAGACAAAACCGCCGAGATGGTAAGAGGCTTGTGGTGGGCAGAACCAGGCTCGAGCCATTCAAATTGGGTTGACCAGGAAGGAGTGTACACGGTTCAATGGAATGAGGGAGATATCTCCATTCAAATGGTGTTTATGATGAATGATGACTTTAAACCAGCATACCTGGACCATGACCAGATTGTTGCTGTTGTTCAATCGATAGCGCAATGCCCAGCAGAAGAAAAATACACCTGCCAGTTACAACAAATGACAATGGCTGTCGGATTTAAACCCTGGAAATTTAATTATTTACCGAAGGGTTTCACATTCCAAAAAGTGGATTATCGTGATGGTCTGGCAGCACAATGGTATTCAAAAGGAAACGCAACACTGACCTTCACCCAGGCAAATTATAATTTCACCATCCGCCGAACGGACCCCTGGTACCACATCCCCAAAGAAGCTATTCAGGCAGTTCAGGTGCGCAACCTTACTGCTGAATATGTGCGGGGTCAACTTGAAATGGATGAGAATAGCAGCCCTTCAGAATGGAATCCAACAGCCAACGAGGAAAGATTACGCTGGAAACAGGGAGATTACTGGTTCCAGATTGTGGTCAGCGGTGGCGAGACTTCAGATCAAAAGCAACAAATGCTCCAAATCGCTGAATCCTTACAGGAAGAAGTGACTTTGCCAACTCCAACCCCAACACCCATTCAGGTTGACGAGGACACCTGGATGCAGGTGTACACTGATCTGGAAGACGTTAAACCACTGGTAGATTTTGAAGTATTGGTACCAACCATCTTGCCGGAAAAGGTCTCTTTCAGTCATGTGCGCTACGTTTCAACTGGATCCATAACGATGTTTTTTGGAGATTTCGCGGCTGACCTGATGCGCTCCAGTGGGCCTGTCTTGACCCTTGGTCAATACAGGTTACTAGACCCAGAACCGGTATACCCTGAGAGGTACCCGCCAGAAGCCATTGAGCAGGTTTATGTCAACGGTATTCCCGCCAGGCTAACTACTGGATACCTCCAAACCAGCAGATCCCAACCTGATCAGCCAATGCCAGAACCGACATGGGTAAATGATGACGGGAGTCTGGAATTGACATGGAATGATAATGGGATTCGTTATCACATAAGTTATCGATCCAGGTTCAATAATTGGCGAATCACCAAAGAGGATTTGATCGCCATCGCGGAAAGTCTGCAATAAAACTTTCAAATAACAGAGGTGGAAAGAAGTCACTTTCCACCTCCGTTGATCAAGCCTGATGCTTCTTGAATCAAAAATCAAATTTTGCTATACTGGTAATCAGGACGGATACTTTAAGTCAAACGATCGGGATAGCACGGAAGCCATAATGATCCGCATCTGAAGGGTATTAAACCAATCCAGCATCTCGTAAGAATTCCTTTTTACCTTCAGCAACTTTTTATCAATACAACAGGATTACCGGTACAAACTGGAGAGCCAATAAGCTCTTCGCGTGAGTTTACCTTTCTTTAGGAGTGTGATTAGTAGAATCTGCAATCTGGGGAAATGATCAAAATGTCTAAACCAAACGTTTTTCTAAAATCTTCACTGCGTCAACCCATCAGGTCACTTTTATTACTGGTTCTATTTGGCTTGATTACCTTTGGCTTTATCACCAAAGCGGTCCAATTTGTTTTGATCCAACGTGAAACGGGAGTCCTGGGCAGTTATTACCGCTCGATCGGTACGCTCGAGAATATTGAAGACCCGGTCCTCGGGGATATTTCCGCCGGAATTGACCTGATCAGCACCAGCCCTTATTTTGCGTATGGTGACCGGCGTGAGCTCGTTTCCGGGGTCATGTCTCAATTTTATGGTGAAAATCTTAAACTTACCAACAGTGCAGGGGTTACAAGAGATTTTCCTGAAGAACGCTGGCCCAATGTCCATATGACCGATATGTATTTCATCGGTGAGTTAACCCTTAAAGAAGAGGTTGTGGCCGAGAATGGAAAATCGCTGGGGTATTACCTGGATTTTCACATCGATACCCTGTTTGCCGGCCATCCGGACTATATTGCTGAAGGCAGGACGATCAAATATAAATTTATTTCCGAAGATTATCCGGATTCAATTCCCCTCATCGATGAAATGGTGGTCGGTCAAAGATATTTTATCCGCGGCTGGGAAAATGTTTTGGGAAAGACATTTACTTTGTATGACAACTGGTTTGAAATCAAACCGCTGGATGATAAGCAGCTCTGGTACATTCAATTGGGAGATTGCGAAAGCATCGATCTCAGTGACCCAGCCCTGGCATCCATCAAGAACCAGATCGATATTCTAAACGAGAACCTGCAAACGCTCTGGATTTACACCACCGCGGATATGAGCGCCATGCCGCAGATGCAGGAATCCGCCCGGGTTTATTACCTGCTCGAAGGTCGCTGGCTCAACCACCAGGATCATCTTGATGCCAATAAAGTCATTGTTATACCCGAGGAATTAGCAAGTATGAACGATCTGCAATTGGGAGATGAACTGGAATTTACTTTCCGGTCATTGACCAATACCTATTACGGGCGTATTCGGGATGGGGTGGATGCGGATAATTGGAGGAGTTACCCCACCTACCAGGGTACTTTTACCATCGTCGGTATTTATGCCTGGGCAAGTGGCAATATTGGGATTGCTTATATTCCTGAGAATAGTCTGCGTCCCGGTTTTACCTCAACCATGCAGGATCAGTTCAAATATGAAAACAATTACAATTTTGTGCTCGACTCTTCAGATCATCAGAGCGAATTCGTGGATGCGTACAAAGAGCCTCTCCAGGAGATGGGCATACGCCTGACCATGCTGGAGAATAACGGGGAAGCTTACTGGGCTTCAGTAACCCCCATCCGTAGGTCCCTATCATCAGACCTGCTGGTCTTTGGGGTATTAATGGTCGTGGCTTTTATCCTGGCGGTTTTCCTGTATCAGATGCAGCACAAACGCGAATATGCCATCCTGCGGGCCATGGGGGTCCCCACCCGGCAAGCCAACCACCAGTTCGTCTTGCCCTTGTTGCTGCTGGGCGGGATTGGGATCATCGCAGGTGGGATCCCCTCCTGGACCTATGCCCTGGATAAAGCCTCAGAAACCCTGTCCACCCTCCCGACACCAGGTGGAGTTACCCCTTCGACTGAACTCAATATCCTCACCCTGGTTGGTTTATGTGCTGGGGCAATCCTGCTTCTGGCATTATTTTCCTGGGTGGGAGCCGTTTCTCTGGCCGGTAAACCGGTCTTCGAGTTGCTCCAGGGGAATGTTGCCAAACAGTCAGACCGGCAAAAACAAACCAAAACCACCTTGTCTGATCAATCCTTATCGGCAATCCATGCGGACCAGGTCAGTGAGCGTGATGACGAAGCCCTCCCACAGCCACTCCTGACAGCAGTCAGGCTTGACACGGAAGGTAAACAAAAATACACCCCTTCTTCCCTGGGGCAGTATGTGCTCCATCATATGCTTCGATCCCCGCTGAAGTCCCTGTTGACCCTGGTGATTGCCCTGGGGTTTGTACTTGCTGCCGGTTGGATCAGGCAAACCATGGAAAACAGCCGCCTGGAAGTGGACCACCTCTATAACATCACCGAAGTGGAAGCCGATCTATTAAAGACCAGTTCTACAACAAAGGACATTAATGAAATCGGGGATGGCTTCATTTACCGGACAACAATTGATGACGTTTTAGCCAGTGGATATGTGAAAGGTAGCATACTGGAAGCCGATACAGTCTGGTTCAGAATGAAAAGAGAAGGTTCTTCACGTGAAATTGATCCTGAGAGTGGGTTACGCGTCTATGCTTTTGACAGCCCGGAAACTTTCTATGCAGGGCTGGCAAACCCGGACTCTCTGGAATTTGTAGCGGGTTGGGATATGGATCACTTTGTAACAACACGGACCCTGGCAGAAATCCGAAGCGAAGGATTCCCAGCTATTTTTCCGATAACCCTGCTTGAACAATTTGACCTCAACCCGGGCGAGATGGTTGAGATCACCGGTTTGGGTTATTCCTATGACTGTCTCATCGTTGGGCAATATAACGGCGGTTTGGAGACTACCAATGCATATATCAAAGCGAATTCGCTCAACACCACAGGAGGAGCATATATCCTGACCCCGCTTTCGGTGTTGGAATCTTTGGAAGGAAGCCGGCTGACATACACCGTGGCGCAATTTGTCCTTGACCCGTCCAGAAACAGGGAGCTATCTCAATTCAAAGCCGAAATGGAAGAAGTATTAAATCTTTACGGCGGCGAAATCCGATTGGTGGTTTGGGATGAGGAATTGAGAATCGTGGTCGCCCAATTGGAGAAGAACATCTCCCTGCTGGAGGTGCTCTATCCGGTGGTGATTGGCGTTTCAGTGCTGGTTGGCGCAGGTTTGTGCTTCTTAATGCTCCTGCAAGCCACGCACGAAGCAGCTATCCTGCGTATTCTCGGGACCACCCGCAGTTCCGTACGGCTGGCATTGTTCAGCGAACCGGTGATCCTTTCGATGCTCGGTGTCATCATCAGCCTGGTGATCACTTCCCTTTTGTGGACCACAACCGGACAGGTCCCAATTGGGTCATTATTGACCAGCGCTGGTCTGTATATGCTGGGGGCTTTGATCGGGTCAATCTGCGGTGCCATCATGGTCACCAATAAAAAACCATTGGAACTGCTACAAGTCAAGGAATAAGGAGAGAGCATGTCAACATTAAAACTGGAAGAAGTCAGTTATCAATATA
>CAYSFA010000147.1:0-8199 GCA_964430025.1 uncultured Anaerolineaceae bacterium
TGCCTCCTCATGAATGTGAAAAATTATATTTGGATGGACAACATGAATTGTTTTGTCTTCACTTTGGTGATTTGTCCAATGTTATTGGAGATAGTGAATATCAATTGAGAAGAAATCAGCTGGATTGGATGCCCTCAGGCAGCATTAAGTTTTATAACAGAAGATAAATTGTGAAGAAATTATTTGCTGAAATAGTTTTTGCTAATTTTATTGACATTATTTTTTTTATGCTATTAATAAGTAATAAGGAGTGGCGAATATTATGAAAACAGTTCCCCAGAGAAAAGAGGTACTCAGTAAAGGGAATTGATTGTTTGGAAAGGATAATGTATATGAAAAAAATAATTCGAATTGCTTTAATTACAGGTGGCTCTATAATAGCGGCGTTGTTTCTGTTAGTCACCGTGTCATGCCTGGTCTATTCTCCCGAGTATATCTACCGATGTATCGTCAACCGGGAAGGGAAAACGAGCGACTATCTCTTCTTCCCGGAACGTGTGATAGAAAAGAGCTCATTACCGTATGAATACGAGTACAATCTCGATGCAGGTATGGGTGAGCTTAACATCCAATATACAATGAAGGGTGTATCACACAATCAGACGCTAGATATGCTGGCGCAAAGCACCGACACTACGTCCTTAATTGCCATCCATAACGATGAAGTGGTGTATGAGGAATACTTCAACGGTCACAATGCAGACTCCATTAACACCTCTTTCTCAACGGTTAAATCCATCGTATCTCTGATGATCGGCATGGCCATCGACGATGGATTCATCGATAGTGAAACGCAGCCTATTTCCGACTTTTTGCCCGAGCTTAACGGTACGGAATTTGCGGACATCACCATACAGGAACTCCTGATGATGCGTTCCAGAATCGCTTATCGGGAAGGCGGTCTGTGGTTTGGCGACGATGCCAGAACCTATTATGATCCCGATCTCCGCAATCTGGCGCTTCGGCACATGCGCGTGGACGAAAACTACACAGGACAGTTTCATTATAACAACTACCATCCTCTGCTACTGGGTATGATTCTGGAGCGTAGCACAGGTATGAGCGTTTCCGAATATTTCCAGACGAATATATGGGAAAAGGTGGGTGCGCAGAACGACGCCTCGTGGAGCTTAGACAGTGAGAAAAACGGATTTGAGAAGATGGAGAGCGGCTTGAATTTCAGGTCCATCGATTTTGCAAAGATTGGCAGTATGCTCCTGCATCGCGGCAAATGGAACGGGCAAACCCTTGTCAGTGAGGAGTGGCTCGACAGGTCGATTATTGCCTCGGAACCTATGAATGCCAGCGGTATCGGATATCAGTACATGTGGTACAGTTTTGTTAATGAGAAGGGCGGATATGATTATTTCGCCCATGGCAATCACGGGCAGTACCTATATCTCTCACCTGAAAATAATACGGTTATTGTGCGTACGGGAACGGAGGAAGGAACCATTGACACATGGATTGTCGCATTGTATCAGATAGCGATGTATGCTGGGAGCCTGAAAAACTGACTTTTCAAAGTACGCAATGTGTTATAGGAGCAAGGCTATAGGCTATAGGCTATAACAATACAATTAGGTTGATCTATCATATCGTTTTTTATAAGATTTTCAACAAAAATTCAAAGGTGGCTTCTGTTTTTTATGGAATTATTAACCCAAATTTTTCACAAACCAAATCTGCAAATCAACTCAAAAACAATCACTCGGGAAGCGGTACGCGCCATCATTTTACGAGGTGATCAGGTGTTGATGGTGCATTCCCTGGTTAATGGAGATTATAAGTTCCCCGGGGGTGGGGTGGAAGACGGGGAGGAGCATACAGCCACGCTAAGACGGGAACTATTGGAAGAATGCGGTGCCCAATTGAAAAATGTACTCAACGAGTTTGGCCGGGTGGAGGAATATGACAAAGCCAAAGAGGATGAGTACGAACTCTTTTGTATGCACTCCTATTATTATCTCTGCGAAATTGAAGCTAGCTTAGGATCACAGGATTTGGAAGAATACGAATCCGCCTATGGTTTCACCCCGGAATGGGTGACACCGGAACATGCTATTGCTGTGAACCGTGCCTTGTTGGAAAATCCACCAACCTCCATCCAGCGCTGGGTGAAGCGTGAGTTGTTTGTGTTGGAACAAATTAGGAAAAGGCTTCAAAAATAAAATCGTTATTGAAACAAATTCCGTTACTCAGCTTGCTCTACCCCATTAATTCTTTCTTCCTCTTCTTTCGTCACCTTAAACTTGAACCAGACCGGAATGATGGATAAGAGCGAGACGATTGCCGTCACAAAGAATGGAAATTGCGGGCTGAAGCGTTCCCACAGGAAGCTGCCAATGACCGGTGCTGGCAGAGAAACCAACCCCAGGCTGGTGCTGAACAAGCCAAATGCCACCCCGCGCATCTTCTGGGGGACAGCTTTGCTAATCAGCGATTGGTACGCCGGGGTAGATAAACCAACCCCAATTCCAGCAATCACCCAGCCCAACCCATAGATCCAGGCAGCACTGCCTGGGGGGACGGTGGCAATCATCCCAATTGAAAATGCCATAAAGACGAAGGAAATGGCGATGTTAACCCGCTCCCCAACTTTATCCGCCAACCAACCTGCCGGAATCATAACTGCCATCATGGCAACCCCAAAAATGCTGTTCATGATGCCAATTTGGCTGATCGAAAGCAGGGCAATATCCTGCATATAGACCGATAAAAAGGTCATAGACATGTTGAAAAAGATATCCCGAATCCCGTCCGTGATCATAATCCAGGTGAAGAGCCCGCCAGCCAATACCAGACCAATCATGGTGCCCAGGTTTTTCTTCAGCCCAACCATGGTTAATTTGCTGGGATTAGCTTCCTTCCCTTTGGAGGCTTCTTTAGCCATACCAACCCGGATAATCGTAGCGCTGACATACAGGATAGTGGCGATCAGTAACATGCCTTTGAAGCCCATCGCCTCTACCAGGAATCCACCTGCCAGAGGTCCCACCACGCCTACCACTCCAAACAGCGTTTGGGTGATACCAAACAGACGAGCCCGGTTTTCCGGGGCGGAATGATCGGCGATAAATGCATCAAAGCTCGGACCAACCAGCGAACGCGTCATCGCATTTAATACGGATGCAGCCAACACCCATTCCCAGGTGGTTGCCAGCAGCAGAGGGATGTATCCCAGAATCCCCAACACGCTGCCAATGGCGATCGCACGCAAGCGACCCAGGGAATCGGAGATCCAACCGCCCAGGATTTGTAAGATTAATGGGATGATTTGGGAGAGTGTGAAAAACAACCCAATCTGAGGGATGTCCGCTCCGAGTTCCTTCAAGTAGAGTGCTTCCAATGGACCATACATGCTGCCGCCTGTATTGGCAAGAATCATTGCCAACATAAAGAGCAGTAGAAGTGGGGTGAGCAGGGGCACTTTTTTAACAGGGTTTTCGGACGTTGTTTCTGAAGACATGGTAATCTCCTAATAATTCAATACAAATAATCTTAATAAGAGTTAAATTTTATAAAAATATTTTTGATGAATGTTTCTAAAAACGTATTATACATTAAAAATTATTTAATACAATCTTAAATTTATTAAGCTTCGGTTTAATTTAACAAAACCAACTGATTATACTCCCTTCAATAATTATCAGCAATCCTTACTTTCATAAAGCTTTCTGGTTCTTGGCCAGAGACTGTTCCTGGTTTAGATGATAGGATCCATGAGGAGGAGATACTCTCCCTCCATTATCATGAAGACGGTTTCCGTTCTTAATTACAATTCACTAAGGAGCAAAAGATTTTGGGTATACATGGCAAAATTCTGGTGGTTGATTTATGTAGCCCCGCCTATAAAATTGAAGAATTACAAGAAGAAGTATCTCGCCGCTACCTCGGTGGATATGGGTTATGGAAAGAACAGGCTGCCGACCGCAGAGACCTTACCTCCCTATGGCTTGGGTGAACTGGTTCCCGATCTGGCGATCAGTACCAGTGCCCCTACTCATTTAATGAATGAGAGCCTGGCTGGCAAAAAACATCCGTGATCAGCTAATTCCTTAATACTACCTGGAGATTCTCTGCGTCACTAAATTTAGCATAAACTAACGTTCAAAACGTCTTTTCTGAGCTTGGAATTAATTTCCAAAATGTGTTTGCCATTAAAAATTTTGTTATAATTAACCAATCCCGAAAAATTCTAAAAATATTTTGAAACTAATAATAGAAGACCATCATCCATAAATCGTGAAAGGTTTCATATGACATCCATCGACCACCTGCAAAGATACCTGCTCTTTGAAGCCATACCTGAAGAAGATTTGATGCGGTTGGCGCCACATATTCATAAGCGTGCCATTGCCAAAGGAGTTTACCTGTTTTTTCCTGGTTCCTCCAGTACCAACACCTACCTGGTCGTATCTGGATTGATTCGCTTATTTTTTACTAATTCGAACGGGGATGAGTTTATACTAAACCTGATCAAAACCGGAAGTGTGTTCGGTTTGCCGGTTCCATTAGAAGGCGATGTGCGCCTTATGGGTGCAGCGGCTTATGAGGATTCGGTGGTTTTTTCCATTCCAAGTGCGCTTTTGATGGAGAGTATGCCTTCCATGCCCCAACTTGCGATTAACCTATATCGCGAAGTGAGTATTGGTGCTCGAGCGCTGCTCATTCATGCCACCACTTTGGTGACACTTCCTTTGTATGCACGATTGGCATTCCTTCTATTGAATTTATCAAAAATGTGGCAGACTGGTGACCGCATTGAATTGCCTATCAGCCAGACAGAGCTTGCCGGTTGGTTGATGGCCAGCCGTGGGAGGTTGAATCGTGCCATTGGCGAATTACAAAGGAAAGGCTTAATTTGCCTCAATGATGATAAAAGCATCCAAATATTGGATCGGGTAGGATTGGAACGACTTGCAACTATCCAAGCTTAAGTTCCTGTTGTAACAAACGGCACAGCTTTTCTATCTCCTAAGGCACAGGAAAGCAAATCTAAATCACTAAAATAGAAGTCTGTTGAGACTTCTATTTTTTTTAAGGATGTCATGTCCAGAGATTCCATTGAACAGATTATTGGGAAAGCCCTGCTCGATTTAGATTTTCGAGACATGCTTCTGGCTTGCCCTGATCAAGCCCTCTCTACTTTTAACCTGTCCGAAAATGAAAAAGTATATCTCAAACGCATAGATGCTGAAACTCTCGACGAACTGGCAGCCATGTTGGCAGCGAAAGAGCGCTTGTGGCGGTTAGGAATCCCCTTGGAAGATGATCACAACTAAATTTTTTACGAAAAGGATATTATCAATGAAGCCCGTAAATACAAAAATATTTCATTCTCTACTCATTGCATTTTTACTGACTGCTGTATTTAGCAGCGTTACCGATGCTTCAACCCACGCTGCCAATCATGCGGTTACAAAAGCAAACACCAATGACGCAGGTTACAAACTCCAAACAATAATTAACATGGACGATATCCAGCCGGTGTTGTACGCAGCGCCAGAAGGACTGATCAACGGGACTTGCAGCACTTGGGGTACTGCCTGTGAACTAAGGTATGCCCTTGTTTTGGCCAACTCCGGACAAGAGATCTGGGTAAAAGCTGGAACTTACAAACCAACCGATAGCACTCAGCGTTCTATTGCCTTCCAACTCAAGGCCGGAGTCGCAGTCTATGGTGGATTTGCAGGAATGGAAACCGATCGAACACAGCGCGATCCGGTTGCGAACATTACCATTCTTAGTGGTGATCTAAATGAAGATGATGGTGACAACTTCGAAAATAACAGCGAAAATAGTTTCCATGTAGTCCTGGGTGCGACGGATGCCACACTCGACGGTGTGACCATTTCAGGCGGTAATGCAAACGAGAGCAACCCAAACGACCGAGGTGGTGGTGTTTTGAGTAACGCTGCCAATCCGACACTGGCCAACATTATCATTAGCCACAATGCGGCTTATGCCGGAGCAGGGATGTACAACGATTCCAGCAGCCCAGCGATGACCAACGTTACCTTCAACGACAACGCTGCTAGCTATAGCGGAGGCGGGATGCAGAACTATGCAAACAGCAACCCGACGCTGACTAATGTTATTTTTAGCAACAATTCCGCCCAATACGGCGGGGGAATGTTTAACAATTCCAGCAGTCCTAGTTTGACAGACGTTACTTTCTTTAGTAACCGGGCTACCACCCAGTATGGTGGTGGAATGCATAATGAAGCCAATAGCCGACCTATACTGAACCAAGTTACATTCAAAAACAACACCGCCTCCAATCATGGAGGAGGAATGTTCAACACTGGCAGCACCCCAACACTGACCAATGTTACTTTTTATGGCAATTCCACCAGAGATCCCAACTCTTGGGGTGGAGGAATGTCCAACTGGGGATGCAGCCCAATTCTTACCAACGTCACATTCAGTGGTAACTCCACGTACTGGGCTAGTGGCGGCGGTGGAGGGATGGCTAACTTTACAAATAGCAAACCGCAGATACAAAATAGTATTTTTTGGGGAAACGCAGGATTAAATGGCCCTCAGATATTCAATGGTGGCGATACCGAAGCCTCTATAATCAAGGACAGTGTCATTCCCGGCTGTCCAACTCACAGTGTCTGCACGGATATCATTACCACTGACCCGTTAATAGGTTCGCTTGGTAGCTATGGCGGTTTAACGGAGACTTTTCCACTCCTACCTGGATCATCAGCGATCAAAGCTTCCAATAATAATTGCCCTACGATCGACCAGCGCGGGATTGTGCGCTCTATGCCTTTCTGTGATATTGGCGCTTTTGAGTCACGCGGCTTTACAATGGCGATCAGCGGAGGTAGCCCGCAAAGTGCAGGCATAAACACCGTTTTCGCCTCACCACTGAGTATCCTGGTTAGCAGCGAACACAATGAACCGGTGACTGGTGGACGAGTATCATTTACCACGCCTTTGAGCGGTGGAAGTGCAACTCTTAGCGTTAATCCAGCAGTCATTGACGCCAGTGGCTTCGCTAGCGCCACAGCAACTGCCAACGGCACAGTATCCGCCCTTTACAATATCAACGCCAGCGCCAAGGGGGCAAATAGCATCAGCTTTGCTCTGACCAATTTACAGACCTATACGGTTACTTATAATGGCAACAGCAGTACCGGTGGGTCTGTTCCGGTTGATCCTGGAAACCCTTATGTGGAAAATAGTGTCGTGACCGTGTTGGGCAATACTGGATCCTTGGTTCGCACCGGGTATACCTTCAATGGATGGAATCTTATGGCGAATGGATTGGGAACAGGGTACGTGCCTGACCAAACATTCTTGATGCCATCGGCGAACGTCACTCTATTTGCCCGGTGGATTCTAAACAACTACGATGTAACCTTTGATTCTCAGAGCGGTTCTGATGTGTCTAGCCAAACTGTATCTCATGGAGGGTTGATTACCCAACCTGCCGACCCGACCAGACCCGGCTTCTCATTCAACGGTTGGTACACTTCTGTCAGTGGTGGAACACGCTGGAATTTTTCAACTAATACTGTCACTATGAATACTACGCTCTATGCCCGGTGGGTATTAAATAACTACGATGTAACCTTTGATTCTCAGAGCGGGTCTGATGTGTCTAGCCAAACTGTATCTCATGGAGGGTTGATTACCCAACCAGATGATCCAACCCGACCCGGCTTCTCATTCAACGGTTGGTACACCTCTGTCAGCGGTGGAACACTCTGGAATTTTTCCACTAATACTGTCACTATGAATACTACGCTCTATGCCCAGTGGACAGATAACTCTGCTCCCTCAGTGATTACATTCTCTGCCACGTCGCCGGTAAATGACTACATCATCCCTATCACCAGTTTCAGTGCAACGGATAATGTCGCCATTACTGGTTTCATGATTACAGACTCTAGCGCAGCTCCATTAGCTGATGATGAAGCTTGGAATGACTCACCACCAACAGCTTACACCGTCTATGAAAATGGTGTTTACGTCTTATATCCGTGGGCCAAGGATGCTGCTGGCAATGTCTCTCCTGTTTATAACGATTCCCCCACTGTTACTGTTCAGAAGAACGACGTTGTATTTCTCTACCTGCCACTTATTGTGCGCTAAACCATTCTCGCCGTGAAACAGGTAAAAGATTTCCTTTGACTTACTTGATCAATTAAAACAATCCTTTTGGTACCATCGGTAAAACGA
>CAYSFA010000148.1:0-2072 GCA_964430025.1 uncultured Anaerolineaceae bacterium
AGAAACAGCCAATTGGCGAACCTCCCCTGTTTCCAGGTTTTCCACAGCAATCCCAGTTTTCTCTCCCCCCACGAAAATTGCCGGAGAATGCAACCCGGATACCTTCCAACCCAATGCACGAAAAGCATCTATCAACGCACTACATAGTTTGGTTTTTCCTGCCCCTATTTCTCCACTTATGATCCACAATTTGCCTTCGTATTGTTTCTCTATCATCCAGCTACCTTCAAATCATACAAACCACTTTGAAAATAATTATAATCTTTCTTCTCCAGCACAAACTCCTAACCCACTTTATGCAAGCAAGCCTTACTAAAAATTTCAAAATCAATCAAAATCAAGTAAAATTATCCCGGAACGAGGAATCAATTACCTGATGACTTCACAAGTTTTAACCAGAGAACAACTGGAAGACCGGCTCTTAGCTTTGCATAAAGCCAGTCTGGAATTGATTCAGGACATATCATTAGAATCATTGTTGGAAAGGATCGCAAATCTTGCTTGTGAACAAGCTGGAGCACAATATGCAGCCTTAGGGGTTAATAATGAGCAAGGCAAGGTGGAACAATTTATTCCAATCGGTATGAGTGAAGCGGAAATTGAAGCGATGCCACACCCCCCTCTAGGGTTAGGGTTAATTGGCGCTCTAATGAACAAAAAGGAAAGTATTCGCTTACCCGACCTTACCAATGATCCCCGTAGTAGCGGGTTTCCCCAACACCACCCCGAAATGAAATCATTTTTGGGCGTACCAATCGTTCTTGGAAACCGCAACCTTGGTCAGATTTATTTAACAAACAAACAAAATGGTCCCGTATTTACGGCAGAAGATCAATTAATGATAGAAATGCTGGCCGCTTACGCGGCAGTAGCGATATCCAATGCAAAGATGTATCGCGGCCTGATTCAACGGGATCGTATTCTAACTCGTCGTAATGAAAATCTTGCCCTATTAAATGAACTTTCCTCCACCTTAGCCACCTCGTCCGATATTGATGAAATTCTTGAAAAAGCACTCAATCAAATCATGGACTATCTGCAATTGGAAGTGGGCGAGTTTTTCCTGATGCAGGAAGATCGCAGAAGCCTGAAACGTGCCATGCACCACGGCACAATCGCTGATACCATCTGGCAATCCGATTATTTTAAATTAGGCGAAGGCTATGTAGGCGTCACAGCCAAAGATGGCTTACCCCGTCTGCTTGATCTTCCTTTTGATGACGAGAATAATGAAATTGCCAACATCATCAATGAAAAACAATTCCGTCAATTAGCGGTTCTACCATTGCATGGCCGTAGGGGAACCTTGGGCGTGTTATGTGTGGGAACATGCCATCCACAGCCCTTAGATGACCTCGAATTACAATTCCTGGCAGCCATTAGCTCCTGGGTGGGAACAGCCATTGAAAATATGCAATTGAATTTACAGGGGCGTAGGTTGGCGATTTTAGAAGAACGGGAACGCATCGGGATGGATCTGCACGATGGAATAATCCAATCGATTTATGCAGTGGGTCTAACCCTCGAACATGCACGCCTCTTATTAAATGAAGATAAGGAAATGGCGCACCAGCGTATCAAACAATCTATCGCTGATCTGAACAGCGCAATCCGTGATATCCGTTCTTACATTCTGGATTTACGACCTCGGCAATTGCATGATGAAAGTCTGATGAACGGCATTCAACGACTTACCAATGAATTGCGTGCCAACACCCTTTTGGAGATTAATCTTCAAGGACCTGGCGACGGATTTCAGAATTTGAAGGAAAGCCATGCAGTAGCCCTCTTTCACATCGGTCAGGAGGCCATGGCAAACATCGCCAAGCATGCTCGTGCCCATTATGTCAACGTGACCCTTTGGAAAACCCCTCAACGTGTCCTTTTGGAAATCAGCGATGATGGCCGCGGGTTCGACTTCGAACACAAGAAAATGAGCATCGGTCATGGGTTGGCCAATATGCAAACCCGCGCTCGAAATGTCGGTGGGGATGTAGAATTCACTTCAGATCCTGGTCAGGGCACCACTGTTCTGGCATGGGTACCATATGAGCCATCTGAATAACACAGAA
>CAYSFA010000148.1:2082-3145 GCA_964430025.1 uncultured Anaerolineaceae bacterium
CGATGACCCATCTAGTCAAAGATATGTAAGTTTAAAACAACAAAAAGCCAAATCGGTGCAGTCCATGTTTGCTCGGATCGCTCCGCGTTATGACCTAATGAATCGTTTAATGACCGGGGGAATGGATATTCGCCTGCGAAAATCCGTAATCAGAATGGCAAAACTTCCTCCAAATGGTGACCTTTTGGATCTTGGGGCTGGGACCGGTGATTTAGCGCTGGAAGCCATGCGCCAATACCCCAACAGCAAAGTGTTTGCTGCCGATTTTACTTTGGCGATGATGCAATCCGGGCAAAAACGTAATCCTGCAAGAATCAACTTTTCTACGGCAGATGCTTTACACATTCCATTTACGGATGACACCTTTGATGCAGTTGTTTCCGGGTTTTTACTCCGTAATGTAGTAGACCTTCCTCTCGCTTTGAAGGAACAATGGAGGGTGCTCAAACCAGGCGGTGTTTTTGTCTCTCTGGACACCACCAAACCCCGCAAATCGGTCCTTAGTCCTTTGATCAATTTCCACACCCACCATGTAATCCCCTTTCTAGGAAAAATACTGACTGGTGATCGAGATGCGTACGTCTATCTTCCAACGACTACTGATCATTTTCTCTCAGCCGAAGAATTGGTGATTTACCTGGCTAATGCTGGTTTTCATAAAATTTCCTATCAACGGGCTATGTTTAATACAGTAGCCATTCATTGTGCCTATAAACCATCCACAAAAGAAGACTTTACTTCCCAAGGCTAAACGCCTATGGTAGCATTGAAACCATTCCTTTGGGAGATTTACCAGATTTCATGAGCATTACACATTCAGACAAAGCAGCATTAAGAGGGGAACCTTCCTATGTATGGCGGGCAGGGCAGGAACGTCGTCTCGAGATGATCCGTCAATGGACATCTGATCAATTAAATGGCAGGATTTTTGAAATAGGTGTTGGGTTGGGGGCTTATTTATCACGATTGTCGACAAACGCCCAACAAGCAATTGGGTTGGATGTGGAATTAGAAAGAACGATGCAAGCTCATAAAACTGTCGAACAGATACTCTGTGGGGTTG
>CAYSFA010000148.1:3155-8173 GCA_964430025.1 uncultured Anaerolineaceae bacterium
AGTTTCTACCAATCCCAACCAACAGTCTTGATATGATCCTCAGTCACGAAGTGCTTGAACACGTCCAAAATGACCGTCAATCAGTAGAAGAAATGGTTCGCACTTTAACTCCCGGCGGTAGAATTGCTCTCTTCTGTCCAAATCGTGGGTATCCATTTGAGACCCACGGTATTTACTGGCGTGGAACCTACAAATTTGGCAATATTCCACTGGTTAATTATTTGCCCACCTTTTTTCGTAACAAATTAGCACCCCATGTACGGGTTTATACACGCAGACAACTCGCCAAGCTTTTTGAAGGGTTGCCAGTGAAATTTATTTTTCGAACCACCATCTTTGGAGCATACGATAACATTATTGTCAGAAAGCCCCAGCTAGGGAAATTTATCCGCACTCTGCTTCAATTTCTGGAAAAAACCCCCTTAAAGGTATTCGGCCTTTCACATTTCTGGGTGATCGAAAAAACCAGCTGATATCAGAAACAAACTATTTAATTTCCCCGAGTCGAAAATCATAAATACCATTTTCAACCGGATAATTTTGTCCGCATTGCTCACAAACTAAAACAGGAGGGGTGTCTTGTAAGGAATGATGACAAGCCGGACACTTAAAAAAACTGCCTTCAACTGCTTTAGGTGTAAGTCCCACAGCCATGTTTCGTGTAAAAACGCTCGGGCTCAACTGCCAGGCATCCCCGGTCAATTGTGCAACCGAATCCATCCAGACTAATAATTTATGGGGAATCAATTTCTTAAATAAAGCCATTCGGTAATGAGAAACGGTTAGTTGCCATTCCAGATTAAACCCAACTTCTCGTAACCAGGCTTGTATGGTCCTTGGATGAAAATCAAAATTGAGAGCAACAAACTCCACCGGTTCCGGGGAGAAAGGGCTCCATTTTTGTTTTCCGATCAAGTAACGGAAAATCGCTTTCAGGTTTTGTTTATTCGCGAATTCCAGAATAAATACTGCATTTTCTTGTAAAACATTGTGTATTTGTCTTAACGCTTTAGGGGCATCCGCCATATGGTGCAAAGTGCGGATCATGGTAGCTCCATCAAACAATCCATCCACAAACGGCAGTTGATAAGCATCCGCAGCCACATAAACATATTGGTCTCCAGCACCCAGCCGTAATTGTGCCTGCTTCAATTGGGTGGTGGAATAGTCCACCAAAACTACCCGCTTAAAGCCTGCATAACGTGACGTGTTTCTGCCAGCACCAGCCCCGACCTCAAGCATCAGGTTACCTTGATCGGGTAACAATCGTTTGAGGGCAATCCCCTCAACAGCGTCTTCATACGCCCGATCACCTTGATCCCAGAAACTGGTTTGGTAATCAGAACCTTCATAATTGCAAATGGGTGGTTTATCACTCATGGTTTCTTCTCTTTGTAATAAAAATGCCCGAGTAGGGTTCCCGGCGGCACCCAGAGTAACCTCCTTATCGCTGCTTCCTCTCGGACCTGACGAGGTTCGTAGGCCTCCGCCGCGCCGGCCCCACCCGGACGCCTAAAGGATACCGCATCGAAGGCATAACGTCAAGAATTCCGCTTCCTGAATTATTCAATTACTATGAAAAGCTTTTGAAATATCATTTTCTAAAATTTATGACATTCCTAACCCATACAAGTTATTTATTCCTATTTACTTTTCAATAAATCCTTGGTATTATATGCTGCGACATAACAATTTTATTAAATTTATTAGGTGAGCAATAACATGAATGATAGTCAGGAAATGTATTTGGTAATAATTGCTCAGGCAAATGAGGATGGTCTCGATCCAGTTCCCATCAATCACCTTGCTGACCGGCTAAAAGTCCAACCAGTATCTGCTAATCAAATGATCAAAAAATTGGAAGAAAACGATCTCATTCACTATACCCCTTATAAAGGGGTTGAGTTATCTCCGGTTGGAAGACGTGAAGCAGCACGCTTGCTACGAAACCGCCGCATGTGGGAAGTCTTCCTGGTGGAACATTTAGGCTATCCCCCACCTGATGCTGATGCTATCGCCTGCCAATTAGAACACGTTGTTTCCGATGAAATGGTCGAAAAATTGTCGTCATTCCTGGGTGCTCCCAAAACTTCTCCCTTAGGCAAACCAATTCCTTCCAATCCTATGGCTCAACCGGATAAACCCGTCCTGGACTCACCTTTGTCCATGAGCAATGCCGGAGAAGAGGTCATCGTCACATCCATTCACACCGCGGAGACAGAAAGACGTTTTCTCAATCATAGTGGGGTGACCGTTGGGTCTACCCTCCAAATATTTGCTACACAAAGCAATGGCACCTGCATGATCAAACCGGAAGGGTTTCCTATCCTGCAACTAGCACCCTGGATCAGTCACGCTGTGTTTGTCAGGCAATCCTCCCAAAACAATTAATAAACCAACTTTATTCATACAAGGAGAATACTTAATGTTAAGAAAAATCGTTCCACTTTTGGTTGTATTTACACTGCTACTTTCTGCTTGTTCTACTCAAACGCCTCCCCAAGATTCAAACGGAGATGAAAATGCTGTATCTGGTTCCTTAGTGGTTTATTCAGGTCGCTCTGAACCACTCATTCAACCAGTGCTTTCAGCCTTTGAAGAAAAATACCCGGAAGTTGAAATCCTACTTAAATCAGGCAGCAACAGCCAGCTGGCGAATGCATTAATCGAAGAAAAAGCCAATCCCCAGGCCGATATTTTTATCACAACAGAAATTTTTACCGCCCACGCCCTCAGCCAGGAAGGCGTTTTCCTACCCTATGAACCTGTTGGTTATGAGAATCTCCCTGCTAAATACAAAGCAGAAGATGCATCCTGGGTTGGTCTGACCGAGCGTATGCGGGTCATTATGTACAACAAAGATTTGGTTTCAGCTGAAGAACTACCCAAGTCAATGTTTGACCTCACAGACCCAAAATGGAAAGGTCAGATTGCCTCTGCGGGTTCCACCAACGCCTCTTTTCAGGCACAAATCGCCAGCATGATTCAACTGGTGGGAATGGAAAGAACTGAAGAATGGGTGAATGGGTTATTAGCGAACGAAGTCAGCTTCTTTGGAGGGCATACGGATGTTCGCAAAGCTGTCGCAGCAGGTGAATTCAAACTCGGTTTGGTTAACCATTACTACTATTATCTCCAGGCAGCTGAAGGCAGCAATGTCGGCATTATTTATCCAGATCAGGATTCGGGTGAAATGGGAATTGTTTCCAATGCCACAGCAGCAGCGATCATCAAAGGAACGATGAATCCAACAGCCGCTCAAGCCTTCATCGACTTTTTAGTGTCCGCGGAAGGGCAAAAGATTTTTGCGGAAGGCAATTATGAATACCCCCTCTTACAAGGAGTTGCTTTACATTCAGAGTTAACCCCATTGAACAATATCACCTTCGCGAACATTGAATTTACTCAAATTGTTAACCGGTTTGACGAGACCTTTGACTTGATTGAAATGGCAAACATTCCCTAATGATTAAAGCCAGGCCATTTCTTCCCGTTTTAGCGAATAGAAACCAACCCATCCCAAAAGTAGCGATACTGGCGGGATGGGTGGCATTATTTGCCATTATCCCCATCATTTACATCCTATTCCGGGCGGCTGGTGCAGAACTGGAAGTGTGGCAACGGATCATTCAAACTCGTTTACTACAATTATTAGGAAACACCATCCTCCTGGTTTTTTCTGTCACAACCGGTACGATCCTCATTGGGGTAAGCATGGCTTGGTTAACCGAACGCACAAATTTACCTGGAAGAAAATTCTTTCGATGGTTCCTTGCTCTGCCGCTTGCTATCCCCCCGTACATCGGTGCGATTGTGCATCTTGCATTATTGAGACCTGTTGGAGGAATCGCTACCGTGTGGGTTGATGAAATTTCCAATGGGATGCTTTCCTTGCCCAGCCCCACAGGATTCTGGGGAGCAACTTTTATCCTCACGATCTTTTCGTATCCTTATGTTTATTTATTGGCAGCAGCAGCTTTCCGTTCTATGAATGCCAACATCGATGAGGTAGCACGCACGCTGGGAAGAACTCCCTGGCAAATATTTTGGCAAGTCATCCTTCCGATCCTGCGACCAGGCATTGCAGCTGGCGCCATCCTTGTTTCGCTCGACATCCTGGCTGAATATGGAACAGTTGCCCTCTTACGCTTTGAGACCTTTTCATCAGCCATTTTTGTCCAACTAGCTGGGAGGTATGACCGTTCAGCTGCTGCTATATTAAGCGGAATACTGGTGATACTGGCTCTCATTTTTCTGTTTGCTGAAATTAAAGTTCAGGGAAAAGCACAATTTACCCAAATCACCTCTGATTGGCGTCCAGCACAACTTATTAACCTTGGAAGATTCAAATTTATATCTTTAGCAGTTGTTTTATTCATCATATTTATTAGTTTTATCATTCCCCTTACCCTGCTTGGATTTTGGAGTATTGAAGGATTTCTAAACATCTCTTTCTTAGAAAATATGCAGGTAGGTTCGAAAGGAATTCTCAATTTTCTTTTGGATAGTTTCTGGAGTGCTGGTTTGGCAGCATTAATTGCCATAATTTTTTCTCTACCAGTCGCGATATTTAGTATCAGGCATCCGGGAAGAATTTCTCATCTCTTTTCGCGGTTCTCTCAGGTAGGTTATGCGATTCCAGGCGTCGTGGTTGCCTTAAGTCTGGTTCTGCTTGTCAATCGTTTTCTTCCATTTATGTATGCGACACCCTTAATTGTGGTGATGGCTTACATCGTGCGTTATATCCCCCAGGCAGTCCGCTCCAGTGAAGCCACCTTGCGGCAACTATCCCCCTCAATAGAAGAAGCCGCCAGGCTATTGAAACGCAATTCCTTACAAACATTTCTTCAAATCACTCTTCCATTAATTTTTCCTGGGTTATTGGCTGGTGGTGCATTAGTGTTTATAAGTTCCTTAAAAGAATTACCTGCCACCTTATTATTACGACCTGCCGGGTTTGAAACATTGGCAGTCAGAGTGTGGGTTTGGTCTGAACAAGGTTTTTATTTTCAGGCTGC
>CAYSFA010000149.1:0-8027 GCA_964430025.1 uncultured Anaerolineaceae bacterium
TGAGTATTGCGGCAGTTCATTCCAGCATGCCTATTGCAAACATACCGGTGGAAGTAATCGGATTGCCTGAGAATTTGGCAGCTAGACTTGCTCCGGAAGTAGTAACTTTATTGGTTTCCGGACCGCTTCCGATTCTAGATGCAATACAGCAAGGAGACATCCAGGTAATTCTCGATCTTACGGATTTTCAGATTGGCACGTACCAACTGGAACCAGTGGTAAAATTACCATCCGATGAAATCACGGTTGATAGCATTCAGCCTGGTATGATTGACGTCGAAATCATAAGAGCACCAACACCTACCCCAGGTGGGTAATTGTAGAAAGAATAGTATGAACAAACCAATCGTTGCGCTTGTTGGCCGTCCGAATGTCGGCAAAAGCACATTATTTAATCGCCTGACTGGAGAAAGAAAGGCTATTGTAGATGAAATTCCGGGGACAACCCGTGACCGGCTCATGTCTGATGCAGAATGGGCAGGTAAACCTTTTCATGTAATCGATACAGGTGGGATTGACCCTTCGGTTGGTGGAAAGACACCACTGTCCATCGGATCAGCTGATTTTATTCAAGAGATCAAAGAACAGGCAGCTATAGCAATTGAAGATGCTGATACCATCCTGCTGGTAGTGGATGCAATGACAGGAGTCACCCCAGCTGACCAGGAAGTAGCAGAGATCTTAAGAAGGCAACAAAAGACAATCAATGGAGAGTTCTTCCCCCCTATTCTTCTGGTGGTTAATAAGGCTGATAGTAAGACGTTTCGGGAAGAAGCGTACCAGTTTTATGAGTTGGGGATGGGTGATCCCTATCCAATCTCTGCTGTGCATGGCACAGGAACCGGTGATTTATTGGATGCCTTGGTAGCTACCTTTCCTCAAGACCTGGAAGTAGAAGAAGATGATTCGGTAAAAATCGCTTTGGTGGGAAAGCCAAATGTCGGGAAATCAAGCTTGTTGAACCGACTGGTAGGGAAGGAAAGAATGATTGTTTCTGACATCCCGGGCACTACCCGCGACGCGATTGATAGTCACCTTGAATTTGAAGGTGTACCGGTCACCCTGATCGATACTGCTGGAATACGACGACGTGGAAAAATTGATCAGGGAGTCGAAAAGTATTCGGTATTACGTTCTATGCGTGCAATCGAAAGAGCAGATGTCGCTTTATTATTGATTGACGCTATCGAAGGAATAACTGCGCAGGATGCTCATATTGCTGGATATGTTCTGGAAGAGAGAAAAAGCTGTGTTGTCATCGTGAATAAATGGGATGCGATTGAAAAAGATACCCATACCATGGTTGCTTACACAGAAAAGATCAGAAACGATCTGAATTTTATGGATTACGTACCGCTACTTTTTATCTCCGCCAAAACAGGTCAGCGAGTTGAGCAGGTATTGCCCATGGCGCTTAAAGTACAGGAAGAACGCCTGGCAAGACTGACCACATCAACCCTCAATCGAATCATTCAGCGTGTGCAAGATTTACACACTCCCTCCAAAGCTGGCAGAGTATTTAAGATGTATTATGGCACACAGGTGCGGTCAGACCCACCAACCTTCATGATTTATTGTAATGAGCCCAAATTAGCTCATTTTACCTTCATTCGATTTATTGAAAATACAGTTCGAGAAGAGTACCCCTACACAGGGACGCCTATCCATTTTGTATTTAAAAAGCGATAATTACCAAATTATCGCTTTTTGAGATTTTGATTTTTGGTTTTACTCAACCACCAGAGATTCCCGGCAATAGGGTGATCACATCATCTTGATGGAGTATTTGTTCGTACTCCTTAGGATGGATCAAGGTATCATTGATCATCACCCGCATAAAGGGTTCGTCGTTATTTTTTCCATGCAATAATTTCTGATAAGCTGGAGGATTCTCCCGATCCAACTGGTCAAGCAGATCCTGCAAGGAGGAGTTCACTGGAACCAATACAGTTGTTGATTTGGTGCCAGCATAAAGGGCTAATACACCAAAATAGCGAACAATGATCGGTTTCGAGCCTTCACTCATCTCAGGATTTCTTTAGTGCTACTTTGCATGAAAACGGAGATCCTTTTTTGACCAAATCCTTTCCTAACATGACGCGTTCAAGATTGGCTGGTAAATTGCGGATTCTGCGTCCAGTTGCCTGGGCGATTGCGTTCAAAATTGCCGGAGCGGTAGGAACCATTGACGGCTCGGCGATATTCTTGGCCCCAAAAGGCCCTTCTGAGAATTGAGCTTCCACAAAATCCGCCTTAATTTCTGGCATGTCCAACGCTGTTGGGATGAGGTAGGTGTCAAAATTTATATTTTGAGGAAAACCTTCCTGATAATCCAGATCTTCATACAGCCCATACCCCAGACCATGTGAGATACCACCATACAATTGGCCATAAGCGCCCTGTGGGAAAATCACCTTACCAAGGTCATGTACTGCCCAAAGATCAAGCACATGGGTGTGCCCGGTTTTCATGTCCACTTCGACTTCAGCCACTTGCGCACCAAAATGATAGGCAAAATACGGAACCCCAGTACCTTTTTCTTCGTCCCAGTGGATTTCCGGTGCTGTCCAGCGGCCATATGATGAGAGGATCAAGCCCATCTCTCTGGCGTGTTGTACGACAGATTCCCAGGAGACAGGTTCTTCACTGGGTCCGATGTAATCTTCTCCTACCCGATGAATTTGTACCGGATCGCATTTAAGCACATCAGCGGCTGCCCAATCCAGGTTCTGTAAAAGATTCAACGATGCGATCCGGATGGAGTTGCCTGCCAGAATAGTGGTACGGCTGGCAACGGTCGGACCGCTATCTTTGGCGGTGTTTGTGTCAGGATTGTGGACTAGGATTCGCTCCGGGTTGACACCTAAAATTTCAGCAGTAATCAGGGTAAACACAGTTCTTGCCCCGGTACCATAATCAGTTAATCCGGAGGTGAGTGTAACCTTGTTGTCGCTGTGAATTTCAATGGTGGCGGTGGCTTCATCCAGTCCTTCCGCGCCAAGAGATGTGCCATGGAAGAGGGCAGCTACGCCTATTCCTCTTCGCTTTTCTGCGTTTTCTGGTTGGTTTTGATAAGCTTTTCTCTTTTGATCCCAGTTGCTCATAGCACGAACTTTCAATAAACAATCGGATAATCCGACCGATTCGGTTAGGAAGTGTCCGTGAGGAGTGGTATCACCGACCTTCAGACAATTCTTCAACCGCAAATCCATGGGATCAATATTTAATCTATCGGCCAGTTCGTCGATTGCTTGTTCAATTCCTGAACAAACTTCGGTATTTCCGAAACCTCGATAAGCTCCCGCGTAATTTGTATTGGTATAAACTGCTGTTACGCCTACCATACAATCATCATATCGATAAGCCCCCATGGCATGGATGCTGGCTCGCCAGGCAGTGAAAGGACTTTGCGAAGAATAAGCGCCGGAATCGTATACACTTTTGAAATCACAGGCTCTAAGGGTGCCATCCTTATCAGCACCAAGCTTGATATTCATATTCATCGCACCACGCTTGTAGCCAGCGATGATGCTTTCCTCGCGAGAAAAAGTCATTCGCACCGGTCTTTTTATTTTCAAAGCCAGGGCAGCGATTTGCCCTGCAGTTTGGTAATTGAGATCGTCTTTTCCCCCGAAAGAACCACCTACTGGGGGAACGATGACGCGGACACGGTCATCCGGCAACCCCAAAACTCTGCATAAATCGTTACGGGGAATAAAAGGGCTTTGACAGGAGAGGTACACAATTACGCCACCTTCGGGAGTTGGGACAGCCAACCCACCTTCGGTTTCCAGATAGGAATGCTCCTGCATAACAGTGGTGTATCTTTCCTCCAGTACCACATCGCATTCTTTTAATTTTTCCTGGGGATTTCCCTTGTTCACCGGGCAGTGAGCAACAAAATTGGGATGTTTTCCATCGGAACGATCAGGTCCAATTTGTGGGGCGTCCTCGTCTAAGGCTCGCTCCATGTCAAAAATACCAGGAAGAGGTTCTAATTCACAAACGATTGCTTTAATGCCAGCGATAGCAGCTTCTTCCGTTTCAGCAGCGACGGTGGCAATCCCTTCCCCTACATAACGTACTTTTTCGTACGCGAGCATGTACATATCAGAGATGGGAAAACCGAAATTGCTGTGGTTGACAAAATCTTCACTGGTGACGACCCCCAACACACCGGGCACTTTCAAAGCTGGTGATACATCCAGTTTCTTAATGCGGGCATGCGGTAATTCGCTTCGCAAAGTACGGGCGTACAACATACCTGGAAGAGACATATCCCCAACATATTTGGTTTTACCCATAACTTTCTCAAGTGCATCAACCCGTTTGGCTGGTTTTCCAATATATTTTAAATCTTTCATTGAAAGCCTCTTCCTACTCTATTTTCTGTTTGTCGCAGATCGTTCTTGCGCGGTCGTTTCGATGGCGTCAACGATTTGCATATATCCGGTACAGCGGCATAAATTGCCTGATAATGCTTCGCGGATTTCCAAACGGGTTGGATCAATATTTTTGGCTAATAAAGCTTCTCCGGCAACAACCATGCCCGGAATACAATACCCACACTGCACAGCACCTTTGGAGATGAAATTTTGTTGGAGGTCATTTGGTCCGCCATCTTCAGCATGAATACCTTCTATGGTGACTACCTCTCTACCCATTACTGAAGGAGCAGCGATCAGGCAGCTGTTGACCAGTTTGCCATCCAGAAGCACGGAACAAGCACCACATTCCCCGACATCACAAGATTCTTTGGTACCAGTTAGTTTTAGATAATCTCGTAAAAGAGCTAATAGGGTGATATCGGTTGGAGCTTCGACCGAAACCTTTTCTTTGTTCAAAATAAAATTAATGATCATGGTGTTCAACCTCCGGGAATACTTTCTTGAGTGCTCTTTCGGTAATGGCTGCTAAGGTGACTTCCTTATAATCTGTCGACCAACGTCGACCTGTGCTGGCAATCATTTCTTCTACTATTTTTTGACCAGCTTCCGCAAATAGGCTTTTATCTGGTTGCTTGCCGAGGAGGAGTGCCTCCACATTACGGAAGCGCATTGGTTTTGCTACGGCAGCCCCCGGGCAAATGCGAATGAAATCGATTTTTTGATCATGGACAGCTCTTCCAACAACCGCAATACTTAACCGGGAGATGGATTGTACTTTCCGCCTGCCAACCTTAATGAAGCTGCTTTTTGCTCCCTCCGGAGGAATCTGGAAGGAGAATTTGGTTAACAATTCGCCTTTATTGAGTTGAGTCTTATGCGGCCCAGTCACCAGCTCTTCCACCAGGATTTGTCGTTCCCCTTCAGAGGATTTGAGGTGAGCAATCGCTTCCAGACAAACCAGACCTGGGATTGTGTCCGCACAGGCAGCTGCATTGGAGACGTTGCCTCCAAAGGTGCCACTATTTTGGATGGCTGGTCCACCGATGGATTTACAGGCAGTTACCAGGAAAGGCGCATTCTTTTGAAGAATGGGGCTTTGGATCGCCTTTGAAAAGGTAACGGCTGCACCAATCTCCACCATGTTACCGTTTTGAGTAATCTCAGTCATTTCCGGAATTCTTTGAACGTCCACCAGGCGATCAAACCAAAGCGGATTGTTTCGAATTTCCACATAAATATCCGTTCCCCCAGCCAGGGGAATGCTACGGATACCTGGTTCATTCAATAATTGAACAGCATCTTCTAAAGTTTCAGCGAGTTTATAATCAAATTTTGCCATTTATTTTCCTATCATTATTTTTTGGAATGAAATGATCATGCAGGGGATTTGAAACTCAGATATTCTTGAGTTAACCCCAATTCGTCTAATTTTTCTGAGGTGGGTTTTCCTGATAGATCCCAACCGCGTAAAAGGTAATACCGGTTCAGCATTGCGTCCAAATCTTCCACAATAGCTGTTCCTATTTGTTTGCCCAGTGTTGTCACACCTGTTATCGGATCAGTCTCGTTGGCATAAACAGGCATAGGTTCTTTGGTAAAGCGCCGAGGCAAGGTATCGTCTTCGCGATCGAAACCTTCCCGTACATTAAATAAGCGTTCGAGGTTTACAATTCTTTCCCCGATTTGTAACAATTGGTCTTCATCCAGGTCGTGCCCTAAGATTTTTAAACCTGGCAGAAAATCAGAGGGCATCAGGCTATATTCTTCGGTGGTGGTAAATTTACAGACTCCAAAAGCATCCGATAATGCACAAAAATGTTCACCATAAATCAACATATCAGGTTTGTATTTCTCATTGGCTGAGTCCATTAACTCATCGATGATTTCCGGTGAAAATACCTTTCGGGCAGCTTCAAAATTTCCACCTAAATCGATGGCTGGCAAACCATAAAGATGGTCAGCACCACGGTTGGAGACCGCATGTCCCAATCCCATTCCCTTTGCTACCCGTGGTTCTTGTTCCGGTAATTCGAGCCCTTTCACGTGCATGGCGAAGGCTTCAGCACCTTTACCGATGATTTCGGCAGCTCTTTTGGTACCTTCAGCCAGCGTATCACCTAATCCTTTGCGATGGGCAATGCTTTTAATTAATCCAAGAATGGTACAGGAATCGCCCCACTCAAGGTTGAAATCTTTGTCGTCGAGAATACCTTTTTCGTGGCATTCCATGGCAAACCCGATCACCTTGCCCGTGGAAATTGTGTCCAACCCCAGGTCATTGCATAAATAGTTGCCTTCAATGATCACATTGACATCATCATTCCACAGCACTGGCCCTAACGCATCAGTCGTTTCATATTCAGGCCCTTCGGTGTGGATGGGGCCATTGGTTCCCTCGCCAATAGATTCGCAGGAGCATTGCACCGGGCAAAACCGGCATCCCATACGCTTGGTGCGGTAGCCTTTCATTGCCCCAGCATCCATCTTATCAATGAAGGGTACTTGCCCGAGCTGATGATTTTTTGCTGGCAAATCACCGCTGATATTCTTGGGACGCATGAGAATTACAGTACCAGCATCTAGCAAACCAGACATTTTGGGGTCGTTTCT
Source organism: uncultured Anaerolineaceae bacterium (assembly GCA_964430025.1). GTDB lineage: Bacteria > Chloroflexota > Anaerolineae > Anaerolineales > Anaerolineaceae > UBA6170. The sequence continues at coordinate 6,999 of CAYSFA010000149.1, forward strand.
CAAATGCTGGTTCAGTCTTTTAATTTCTTCCCTAAGCTCTGGTGTACTCGTACCTTTTGATGTTGCTTTTACATGGATGGCTTTCAATTTTTTCGAACCCATCACAGCTCCCGGACCACCACGAGCAGCCGCACGACCATAATCATTGATAATCGAAGAAATCCGCACCAGATTCTCCCCAGCGGGGCCGATACAAGCCACCCTACCATTTTTTCCGGTTGGGGTTCCCTTGCCAAGCAGAATATCATGAATCTGACTGGTTGTTTTTCCCCACAAATGGTCAGCGTTCTTTAGAGTGATCTGTTGATCATGGATCTCCAAGTAAACAGGAGCAGGAGAGATTCCCCGGATGAGCAAAGCGTCAAAGCCTGCCATCGCCAATTCTGGGCCAAACCCGCCACCGGAATTAGCGTATCCATACCCATCGGTGGCAGGAGATTTGAAGGTCACGTGGTAGCGGGAAGCGGAAGGCCAGGGAGTACCACTGAAAAGACCGTTGGTAAAAATGAGATAATTCTCGGGGCTAAAAGGATCAGTTCCTGGGCTAACCAGATCGAATAAATATTTTGTACCAAGCCCACGCCCGCCTAAAAATTTAATTAAGAGATCGGGATCAGTTTCCTTGACTTGAATTTCACCCTTGGTCAGGTCAATCCATGCTGTATTTGCCATTAATTCCTCAATATGAACTGTTGAAAAGTGATCTTCTCTAAGGATAGGAAAATCAGAAAAAAATTTGCATTGAATATTAATATTATTCCAATTAAATTTTACAATTTCCTGGTCTTCTGTCAAGTGACATTTAACTTAATTAATGACAATAAAGTACAAATTAATTAAATGGAGTGGTAGGCTGAAAAGAAAATAATTGTCATTGTCATATCAGTGGGGAGGAATAGTTTATATAATTATGAGAAGCGTCAAGCTTGACGGATATCGAAGAGTGGAGTAGAATTCTGGTCGTTGATAAACGATGCGGGGTAGAGCAGAGGTAGCTCGTCGGGCTCATAACCCGGAGGTCAGTGGTTC
>CAYSFA010000150.1:0-7480 GCA_964430025.1 uncultured Anaerolineaceae bacterium
TGATCATATTGTAATTGGTAGGGGAGAAGGAAGGTTTGTCTCGTTGAAGAAGAAAGAACTGGGGTTTTAATCTCAAAAAATGTAATTTATAAAGGACGACATAAATCATTTTTATTGATAGAATTATTTAAGAATGAACTCAGAATGACCTCAAAATATTTGACAGAGCTAAGTCTTTATAGTAAACTTTCACACGCAATGGCGAGGTAGCTCAGTTGGCAGAGCAACGGACTCATAAGCCGTGGGTCGTGGGTTCAAGCCCCACTCTCGCCACAAAAATGAGGTTGGAAGTTAATTTCCAACCTTTTTTTTATCCATCTCCAGGATTTAGTGCACTTGCATCATACTTACAAAAATTTGATATATCACCAACTGTAAGTCTTCACAATAAAAAAGCAATTGGTATATTCCCCACCGCTTTCCAGGGTCCAATCCCCTGACCAAGGGGTAATTCCACCGTCGCTGGTTGACTCCACAACAACGAAATATTGACCGGGATTTATGATATATCGTCCTACAGGTCCTAAATTGGGACACGACAAAGGGCTCGCAAAGTATGTTGTGCAGGAACTGCAAGCTTCCAATTCTTCGATGCGATTCTCAGGTCCTGAGAATACGATCCTTAAATCCTCGGGAGATTCGTTTCGGATAATAACCACTGTTGTACCATCCTCTGTTGTTCCACTTTGCTCTGGTGGAGGTAAATTTCCTGATTTATTCATTTTTGCATTTTTCACGATGGAGCGAAGCAATGCTGCTTCCACTTCTGATGCCAAAGGATGGTCTTCATAAGCATTAAGAAATAGCTCGTAATTGCTTTTTGCATTACTAAAATTTCCAGCTTCTTCAAATAGTTGACCACAGGTATAATAAACCAGTGGTAAATTTGTTTCTCTTTGTGGAATTATGTCATTTAGTAATAATTGGTCAGTCTGCCCGCATACTTCATCATTAACAAAACTATCAAGTTCATTCTCGCTATAAATTGATTCAGCCCTAACACGTGCAGATTCAACTAGCGGGCTATCTGGGTTATTATTAACAAAACTACTATATTCAAGTAGAGCTCCGCCAAAGTCTTTTTCGTGTTGTTTGTCAACCCCTTCCAGAAATACGACACATTCTAATTTTTCTGGCCCAGCTAGAGATCTTATATCACCATCAAAGAAAGTCAACGTAGTTAGTGCTTTTTCATAATATTTGATGGCTTCCGCGCAATCAAATTGCTGGTAAGCTTGGTGACCTAGCGTGTAATTTTCATAATCATTGTTTCGATGATTAATGAGAGTAACGACAATGGCGATAATTAGCAAGGCAATCACACCAAAACAACCAAGTGTTATTCCTATATCAGAGCGTGTTAAACGAGTTTCAGAGGGCATGGTTTAGGGCCTTTCTTCTGCCTTCAGGTTTAGAAACTCAATTCAAATGAAAAATCATCAAGTCTCAAGTTGGAGAGTTGGTCAGTTTTCATTTGATTTTTTTATTGTAGAATTTTTTATCCTGGATTACAATCTCGCAATGAAATCCAATTTAAAACGCAAAAAATATCCATAGTTTTTTCTCAGTAATGGATTTATGCTCGGAGCCATAATTGGTCAAATTGAAGTAAGTATTTCCATTTATTACTTTTAGAAATGGTTAATTATTGAAAATTCCAATCTGCGCGGAACTAGAAATTGCTCTACTCTACCGCCAGGGGAAGCCCACTCGCTCCACCAAAATCTTTGAATGGATCCAAAGCAGCGTCCATCTGATCGCGGAATTGTTTGGTGTAGAGCCGGTAATATTTTCCACGTTTCTTCAATAATTCAGAATGTGATCCAATTTCCGCAATTTTTCCATCCTCAATCACCATAATGCGATTGGCTTTCTTAATGGTTGACAAGCGGTGGGCAATCACGAAACTGGTGGTGTGTTTCATCAATGTTTCCATGCCTTGCTGGATGAGTGCTTCGGTGAGCGTATCCACGGAACTGGTCGCTTCGTCCATGATGAATAATTCCGGATTGGCTAAGACTGCTCTTGCCAGGCTGATTAATTGTTTCTGCCCAACAGAAAGCAAATTTCCACCTTCCCCTACCGGTTCTTCATAGCCCTTTTCCAATTTGCAGATAAACTCATGGGCTCCAGCTAATTTGGCAGCATTTTCGATTTCTTCGTTGGTGGCATCCAAACGGCCGTAGCGCAGATTTTCACGAATGGTGCCTGAGAAAAGGTGCGGGGTTTGAAGTACCATTCCGATCCGTGATTGAATTCCATGTAATGAGAAGTCTGTGTAATCCTTCCCCCCAAACTTAATTTTCCCTTTGGTGGGTTCATACATGCGACAGAGTAAATTGACGATTGTGGTCTTACCCCCACCAGTAGGTCCAACCAAGGCGATGGTTTCACCTGGTTTCACTTTGAGGGAAAAATCCTGGAGAACAGGTTTGTCGTTGTCATAGGCAAAGGTGACATTATCAAATTCAATTTCACCGAAAATGGTACCTGGATCATATGAATCTGGTTTATCTTTGACACCTGGTACTGAATCCAGCAGAGAGAAAATTCTTTCTGCTGAAGCCATGGCGTGTTGCATCTCGGCAAATACACGGGCTAAATCCTGAATTGGCCACATCATGAAAGTAACGTAGGAAACAAAGGCCTGAATACCACCGATGGTGATGATCCCAAAATCTGCCTGGATGCCGCCGTACAACACAATCGCTCCTAACGCGAAGGAAGCAATAATCTGCACGGTGGGTAAGAATAGGGCTGATAACCAGGCTGCACGGAATGATGCTTTGTACATGTCGTTGGTTAGGACACCAAACTCTTCGAGATTACCTTTTTCACGGCTGAGTGCTTTGATTACTCGAACACCGGTGATATTTTCATTAAAGGCCCCAGTGATTTTGGAATTTAGTTTCCTCACGTTCCTGAACTGAACCAGTATTCTTTTTCTGAATTGCAAAGAAACGTAGAACAGAATAGGTAAGGCGATAAAAACCAAAATTGCCAGCTGCCAACTAATGATCACCATAAACACCATTGAGGTAATGATATTCATCACTCCCCAGGTCATATCCAGCAGACCCCAGGTAACTAAATCTGAGACACGATCAGTATCTGATGTGACGCGTGACATGATCCATCCAACCGGAGTGCGGCTGTAATAAGAAAGCGACAACTTTTGCAGATGATTGAAGAGCGATTTACGCAAATCGTATCGTATTCTCTCACCTAAAACACCAGCCAGGAAAATGAAAAAGAATACAAAGAGCGCTTGTAGTACAAGTAAACTACCATAAATGATCAGGATATTGACCAATGCTTCCCGATTGCCAGGAATAATTCCGTCATCAATAATTCTTTTTCCTAAATATGTGAAGAATGCATCCAAACCGGATACACTTGCAATCGCGATCAGGAATCCAACTACCCATTTCCAGTGCGGTTTGGTCAACCCTAATATTCTGCGAAATGTTTTTCCTGTAAATTTAGTTTGAAAATCCTCTTCTTCAAAATATTCTTCAGACATTGGCTATCTCCTTTTCAAGTTCTTGTTCGATCTTTGTCTGAATATCGAAAATTTGACGATAGATACCTTCTGCTTGCATCAATTCTTCGTGGGTGCCAGATTGGACTATTTTTCCTTTATCCAACACAAGAATTTGATCGGCATTCATGATACTTTGAATGCGGTGGGCAATGATGAAAGTAGTTCGATCTTCCATAAGTTTTTTCAAAGCTTCCCGAATTTCCGCTTCAGTTTCAGTGTCTACAGAAGATGTTGAGTCATCCAAAATAAGAATTCGTGGGTTCTTAAGTAAAGTTCGGGCAATTGCAACTCTCTGTTTTTGACCACCAGAGAGGGTGACTCCTTTTTCTCCAACCAGGGTGGTATACCCATTGGGAAAACTTGTGATCACATCATGAACTGCAGCATTCTTAGCAGCTTGTTCAATTTCATGTTGATCCACTTTCTTTCCCACACCATAGGTGATGTTTTCCCGAATACTCCTGGAAAACAAGAAAGGCTCTTGTTCGACAATTCCTATTTGACTTCGTAAGTACCTGCGTGGGTATTTGTTTAATTCGACTCCATCTAATAGAAGGCTTCCAGAGGTGTATTCGTAGAATCTTGGCAACAAATTAACTAATGATGTCTTTCCGGAACCAGTTGAGCCTAATAATGCAATGACTTGACCTGGTTTTACATGCACATTGATGTTTTCCAAGACTGGTTCGCCAACCTCATATTGAAATCCAATATTCTCGAATTCAATCTCGCCACGTAATTTTTCAGGAATAACCGCATCACCCTCATTAAGAGGTTCCCGTTCCTGTTTAATAATTTCCAAGACTCGGCCAAAAGAGACCATGCCGGTTGATAATTGAACAATAAGTCGTCCCAAATTTCTCATGGGCCAAATGATCCATGTGAGCATACCGGAATATGCTAAGAATGATCCGACTGAAATCGTGCCATTGATTGCAAAAAGAGCAGCGACGTAATAACCACCAACCATCTGTGCACCACAAACAATGTCTGAAATTGGCCAAAAGAGTGAGTGCATCAAATTCAATTTTTTACCGAGTGTGTACTTTTTCCAATTCTCTTTTTCAAATTTTTCAATTTCATAAGGTTGCCTGGCAAATGCTTTTACAACCCTCACACCAGATAAATTCTCTTGTAAATTGGTGGAAACCACTGCATCTTGTTCCTGATAAGCTTCATATTTTTTGGAAACCTGTTTAAAGAACAAAAACGAGGTGAAAACTATTATGGGAATTACGATGATCGAAAGGAATGCCAATTTTGTGTTGATTGACAAGATCATGGTGAAATTGATAATGAAGAGGATGATAATTCTCCCAATCCCAATCGCCTGATCCGCAAAGAATTTTCTAATAGCATCCACATCGGAGGTTGACCTTTGGATAAGTTCCCCGGTTTGTGTTTTGTCATGGTAAGTGAAGTTAAGGTGTTGAATATGGTCGTAAATGAAGTTCCTTAATCTTCTGGTAGAACCTTCAGCGGTTTCTGCTGCCAATCGCCCACTGAGGAATGCAAAACCACCTTCTAATACAGCTAACCCTATAAAACCCAATGCAATTGTCAGCAAATTGGTGGAAGAATGTTCCGTCACAAAGAAAGTGTCGACAAAGTATTTTAATAACAAATATGTAGTTGTTTTTGCGCCAGCTGAAATTCCAAGGCTCAAAACTGATCCCAGGTATTTCCAATGATAACCATGCATTAATCGCCATAACCCCTGAATCTTTTTCGGGGTAATGACATTTTTCAGGTCATACTCGACGTTGGATATGTTGATGTTCACAATGTTTCTCCAATAAAAGTCCTAATTAAATACAAATCCACAGAGGCGAACGCCTACTTCTGACTCAATAACTCTATCAAATCATCTCAAGATAATCACCCGGCAAAGGAGTAAATGTTACCAAGCCAAAAGTTTATTAAAACAACTGGTTATGTGACCAGTAAATTATTGTTTAAAAGCATTCCATTATAACAAAGATTCGTGGCGGTGACCTAAAAAGTGTCTTAATTCATGAATTTTCACCTTTGGATGGGATGGAAGAGCTGGTCTCTTCAGCGATAAATCTGCTTCTGAATCGAATTAACATTATGAGGATCAAGAATTGGATTGTGGCATTCACAATTGTTGAAAATTGGTCAAAATAGAATAGTAATAAGTTTGCGATTCCCATCATGATCAACATTGTTGCGATTCCAATATTAACTCCAACGGTTTCTTTTTTTACTAAAATGAATAATGCGGAAATGATACTAAATATTCCTAATACCCCTTCGAGGCCTACCTTAGCTTGAAACCAACTTAAGCCGCTAGAATTTCTTACGAGATTATTAGTGATGAGGTTTTCCAGGATAGAACCCATTGCATCCGGATTGTTTAAAACGCGAATGAGAGCCCATGGTTCGAGAATTGTAAACACCCCCCATCCAACCAGGAACGCAAATAAAATCAAACGGAAAATAGTTCTTCCAAACCATTTTTGTTCAAAAGCATTTACTCGTAATTTCCAGCGTTCCCAGAAGTCAGGGATGTGTGGGACTAGCATTTCTTCCCGGGCAATAAGATAATTTCTGATAATCTGGGCAAGATGGGTGATTTTTTCATCCTGGCTAAATTTCATTGTTTGATCAAGATTTTGAATTATTTGTCCATGTTCATTGATAGATAAATCGTTATCCAATAATTCTTCCAAATCCTGGAAGGCATGATACATGTAAGTTCTGGGATCCTTTACTTTCGGCCTCCGAATACGAACATATAACAAAACGGTTAACAAAAAGAAAGCATAAATAATTGGAGCAGCTGATGGATAAAAATAATCATTACTCTGGGTAATAAATTTCCCTACCTCATCGATAAATAAACCAATTCCAACACCTGATAAAAATGCGCTCAAATCTAACACCCAACGATTGATAAAAATGAGAGGTAACAAGCTTCCTACAAAAAGAAATAAACCTCCCCATAAAACATGAGCAATATGAAATTCACCACCACCGAGTTGTGGATATCCGGTAATTTCCAGAAATAGTCTGGTCAATGAGACTGAGGAAGCAAAGCTTATGAGCGTTATTAAAAGATATTCATTAACACGGTTTTGAAAGATAAGGGAGCGATTTTTAAAGATTTCCATTTTCGTCCTTTATGTTTGGTAAAATAGAAAGGTTGAAAACACATCATACTGATATCATGAATGGTATTAGTACGATTATACAAGGAATAAAATGAGTTTACCGAAATATTTGACAGATGCTTACCGTAACATATCTAATAATCACACAATCAATGTGTTAATGCGCCACTCGGAACGGTTTCCGATAACAAGTGATGCGGAAGTATTCACCGCGCAATTGACCCCAAAAGGGAAAGAACTTGCTTTTAATTATGGGGCATGGTTAGGTGATAAATTTAAGATTGGAAGAATTTTTTCTTCCCCCATCAATCGTTGTGTAGAAACTGGAGTTTATTTAGCTAAAGGTTCAGGCAATGGGAAGGTCGTGTTACCCGATCCAGTATTAAGCCATCCGAATGAAAATGGTGAGTACAACATGATGGGCGAATATTTGGAAAGTGGAGATTGGCCTGAACGAATTACCCAGATTGCAGATAAAATGTTTCCGGATAAAGATTCTAAGGCATTAAATTTCTTCGTCACTCATGACACTGTAATTGCAATCATGGCAGCTTTTTGGCTTAAGATGGACATTCGGCCAATTGAAGATTGGCCTCAATATCTTGAACCGATGTTTTTCTACAAAAACGATACAGGAAGAGTCATTTGCTTTCGGGGGGTTGAGCATCAAATTGCATTGAATTAATTTTTAAGGACGCTTTTAGGGGGGTATTTGTTTTTTACATTTGTCTTTCGGGGATGTGTCATTAAGTAGTTATTCGGAAAGTGGGGGTATGCTACACTGAGTGTATCCGATTAACCC
>CAYSFA010000150.1:7490-7779 GCA_964430025.1 uncultured Anaerolineaceae bacterium
AAGTGGAGGATATTAATGTTGGAATCCGATTTTAAGTTGATGATCCCAGGTCCTGTTAGTGTTTCCTCTGAGGTCTTAGCAGCAATCTCCCGACCTGTCGTTCCGCATTATGGGGATAAGTTCATTCATTTCTATCATGAAACTCTCTCCTACTTAAAAAATGTATTTCAAACAAAAGAAGATATGTTTCTTTTCGTCGGTTCAGGCACTGCTGGGATTGATGCTTGCATAGGAAGCAGCTTGCTGACCGGGGAGAAAATAATTGTTGGAACAAATGGCTTCTTTGGAG
>CAYSFA010000151.1:0-7743 GCA_964430025.1 uncultured Anaerolineaceae bacterium
TGGCTATCTAATTGAACAAGTGCTGGCAAGCAATGTTGACCAGGTGATTGTGGTCTTTGCTGCAGCAAATCCTGAGCCAAAATGGAATCTGTTAGATCGTTATCTGGTGATGGCTGAGGCAATCGAAATACCTGTCAGGATCATCATCACAAAAATTGATCTGATGAAAAATCAACAATCAATCAACGAATTGAATCAAGCGTTAAAAACGTTTCAAGAAATTGGTTATCCAGTGAATATGACGAGCTGTACACAGAATGTGGGGATAGACCACTTTTTCGATGAGATCAAAGATAAAACATCGGTCATGATTGGAAAATCAGGAGTAGGGAAAACCTCTTTAGTAAATTGTCTGATCCCGGATCGAAATTTTCGGGTACATGATGTAAATGAAATAACCGGGAAAGGAAGACATACGACAACTTCTATGTACTCAATTCCGATTGATTCTCAAACAATGTTGATTGATTCCCCCGGAACAAGAGAGTTTGGATTATGGGATGTTGATCCGGATGAGATGGATTGGTATTTTCCAGAAATGCGTCCATTTATTGGAAATTGTAAATTCAAACTTGATTGCCGCCATGAAGAGGAACCTGGTTGTGCGGTCCGCAAAGCAGTGGTTAATAATTACATCGACCCTCGTCGTTATCAAAGTTATTTGAAACTCAAGGAGGAATTCCTCCTATGAAAAATCACCTTGACACAACGTTTATTCGCACTCAAAACAAACCAAAAACAACCTCCCACCTAGGGTTCAGAAAAATGGCTGACACATTTTTGTATCAACAGGTGATTGGTTTCAACTGTGTTGTCTGTCATTCACCCGTTAGTTCTGATCCGATATTATCTGGTGTAAACAACCGCAACCATTGTCCTTACTGTCTGTCTTCCAGACATGTGGATCTTTTAAAAGCAGGTGATCGGATGAATGCCTGTAAAGCTCCAATGCACGCGATTGGATTAGCATGGAAAAAATCAAAGAATAAGTATGGGTCAAAACGAGGTGAGTTGATGATCGTTCATCAGTGTAATGAATGCAACGGGATCTCGATCAACCGAATTGCTTCTGATGATGATTTAGACAAATTAATCGACCTTTTCAACAAAACAATCACCATGGATTTTACGACGTTAGAAGAATTCAGAAATCTTGGGATTGACGTCCTCGAACCCAAAGATGAAAGCGAATTTAAGGAGTCTATATTCGGAATATATTAAGGAAATTTTGGTAATTCTAAAAAATAGTTGATAGTTTGTTTGACATCCAGTATATTAAAGTCATGCTTCCAGATATCAGTAATCATGTGATCGATTTGCTTTTTGATAAGATCCCAATGGGATTAGCGATTTTTGATAATGAATTACGCTTGGTACGGTGTAATCCTACCTGGACAAATTTTATCAGGAAGTATACCTACACTAAAACTGATTTGATCAGACCCGGTGAAAAGTTTTATGACCTAGCACCAGGAACTGAAGAGTACTTTAGTGAAATGTTCGACAGAGTTCTAGACGGAGAAGTCATCCGTGATCCTGCGTTATTTTCGGTTTCCAATGGAATAGAATCCTATTGGGATGTGTTATTAACTCCTCTCGAGGAAAATGGAAAAGTCATTGGATTTCTGGATGCCGCCACCGATGTAACTGATCAGATTCGTGTCAAAGAATATTTGGAGGATCAGATTTTCGAACGAACGCAGACTTTGGTTACTTTGTTACAGATCAGTAGAATTTTTAGCTCGACTCTGGATATGAATGAGTTGTTAACAGCCGTTTTATATGAAATGAAACAGCTGGTGGAGTACGATGGTTGTGCCTTACTCAAGTTGGAGGACGATTTTCTCGAGGTTCAAGCGACCACAGGTTGTTTGAAGGATGTTTACAAAATCAATGATCGTTATGAGGTTAACAACAAACTTGAACAACAAGTCTTCCAGAATACAAAAGCAATAAAGATACCGGATGTTCACGATCAGAGTCCTTGTTCTAAAGCTTATCGAAGTAGAAAATTTCCGAATCATGAATGTATCCGCTCCTGGATGGGTTTAGCGTTACGGGTCAAGGATCGAATCATTGGTGAATTGGTACTTGTGCATCATGAACCTGATTTCTTCGATAGGGTTGAAGAGAATTACATTCAAATTTACTCAAGCCTGGCTGCCATTGCAGTGGAGAATGCCCGTTTATACCAATCAGAACAGGAAAGAAGGTTGGAAAGTGAACGCCGGCAAAGGGTTGCCGAAGGGTTGCGAGATATTCTCAAAGCATTAAATTCTAATAAGTCACTTGAAGAATTATTAAATTTCATCGTAGATCAGGTACAGGTAATGATGGATGCAGATTTAACGATCCGTTACCACGAAACCGAGGATCAACCTCTCAGTACTGTTTCATCGCAATCATTTCCAACAGATTTATATGAAAAATTCTCTGCCTACACCTATTCAAATTCTCAAAGCGAAGTCGAGCAGCGCTTATCCAAAGGAGAGTTCCTCATTGAAGAGGATTTCTCAAAGGATTTATTGGAATTAAAAGAACTGGAGTATGATCAGAAATTTCCTCAAATTTTTGAAATAATCCAATTATTCGCAAAATACTATGCTTGTGGATTGGTTTTACCTTTATTAGTCCGTGGTAAATTGTTTGGCTCTTTACGATTTTTCTATCGAAAGAAACGTGAATTCGATCCTGAAACCACACAATTAGCTATGATGATTGCCGAACAAGCAGCATTAGCCATTGAAAACTCCACCTTGCGGAAAGAAGTGCAATTGGCAGCAGTTTCGAATGAACGCAATCGACTGGCTCGGGAATTACATGATTCAGTTACCCAAACATTATTCTCCACCAGTCTGATCGCGGAGGTGCTTCCTAGGTTATACGAGGTCAATAAACCGGAAGCTGAACGCAGATTAATTGAAATGCGTCATTTAGCCAAAGGAGCGCTTGCTGAAATGCGTACTTTACTGATGGAATTGCGACCCAATGCAATTATTGAAGCGAAACCTAAAGAGTTATTACAACACCTGATGGATGCCTATACTGGCAGGAGTGGGGTCCCTATTCAATACACAGAAAAAATTTATCCCAATGCTGATCTAAGCGCTGATCAAAAATTGGTGATCTATCGGGTAGCCCAGGAAGCTTTGAATAATATAGCGAAACATGCTCAGCCTTCGGAAGTGAAGGTTATGTTTCATGTTGACCCTGATAAAGTCAATTTAATGATTGAAGATAATGGGGTAGGCTTTGATCAGGAAAAAGTTGAAGCAAATCATTTTGGTTTAGGGTTTATGTCTGAAAGAGCAGAAGGAATTGGTGCTCAATTAAAGATTCTAAGTCAACCAGATGAAGGAACCCTGGTTCATTTAATCATTAGGTGAATGAATGTTTACAATCGATGCTAGAAAATTATATCTGCCCGGACCTTTTCCTCAGGAAGCCAGAATCTCAATCCATGAAGAAAAGGTTGTCAAGGTCGGTCAACAAGAAAAATCAAGTCAGCATCTGAATGCATTGCAATATGATTTGGTTCCAGGCTTTATTGATGTTCAAATCAATGGTGGTTTTGGTTTTGATTTTACCAATAGTCCTGTTTCGATGTGGTCGGTTGGGACCAGGCTTCCGGAATTTGGAGTGACTTCATTCTTGCCCACCATCATCACCAGTCCAATAAAGACAATAAATGAAGCAATTGACGCCTGGAAAAACGAAAGACCGCAAGACTATCACGGAGCGGATATTCCCGGTTTACACCTGGAAGGTCCTTTTATCAATCCCAAAGCTCGCGGTGCACACGAACTTGAATTTATCCAGTCATCAGACCCGAAATTGATTGAGGAGTGGACAGCCGAAAATGGAATCCGACTGGTTACGATTGCTCCAGAACTTCCTGGAGCGAAAAACCTGATTGTAACTTTGACTCAACGAAATGTTGTCGTGAGTGCTGGTCATTCTATGGCTGATCTTTTCCAGGCACGGGATGGTTTTGCGGCTGGAATCCGCAGTGCTACCCATCTCTTCAACGCGATGACCCCAATTCATCATCGTATTCCTGGGCTTGTTATGGCGATCCTCGATAACGACCAAATCATGTATGGAATGATTTGTGATGGTATTCATGTAGCCGCAGAAATGGTTCGCCTGGCCTGGAAGTACAATGGATATGATCGTTTGATCCTGGTCACAGACGCGATGGCAGCCTTGGGGATGCCTGATGGCGTATATCAATTAGGAGGACTATCAGTTCAAATTCAGAATCAGACAGCCAGGTTAAATGATGGAACGCTGGCGGGCAGTGTGCTTAAGCCTGCCCAGGCCTTGAAGAATTTGATGCGAATGACAAAGTGTTCCTTATCAGATGGGGTTACCTGCTGGACGAAAAATCCAGCTTCTCTGTTAAACTTATCTGACCGGGGAGAAATCAGGCTGGGAAGGCTCGCTGATTTTGTGTTGATGACTGTTGATCAGGAAATTGCGGCGACTTTTATCCGGGGAGAATTGGCCTATCAGGCACCTTGGGCGGATTTAAATTGGGAATCTGAATGATCTTCCTAAATACTTTGTTATAAATCATTGAGAATGAGAAAAAAAATTTACTTTCCAATTTTAGTGCTAGGTGTAGTGGTGATTGTGTTGTTTCTTTCACCATTTATTCTTTCTTGGATATCAAAAACACTTGTCTTTTTCGTTGATAATCGGCAGGCACGAATTCAATGGATGAACCCAAAGGAAGAAATCAGTAGTGTTCCATCATTTCAGTTTTTAATTCCTGAAGGAATTGATGAACAAATCGTAGAAAAGTCATTTTTCAACTCCTTTTCTCTGGAAGGTGAATGGAATTGGTTGGAAGATGATCTGGTCGTGTGGCAGCCAACCGAGCCCTTACCGGCAGGTCAAAAGCTGGAATTTGGGTTTGATCCCTCCCTCACTGAAAGTAACAAGTTGAGGAAAAACACGTGGCAAGCAAGCGTACGCGATCCGGAAATTATTTATTTACAGAATTTTGAGACTGGTCGAACATTGTATTCTTTTTCACCTGAGCAACCGGAGTTGATAAATCAATTAACTTCATCTGAGGGTAGGATTGTGGACTTTGCGGTTTCTCCGGATGGAGAACAAATCATTTATTCCCAGGAAAATTCTCAATTGGGGCTTGATTTATGGCTAATCGACCGTGATGGGGAACAGACCTCATTGGTCCTGAATTGTGGGGAGGATCGATGTTCCGGTCTGGACTGGAACCCAAGACGAGATGAAATTGCCTTTACGATTGAAAAGAAACTGTCTGGCACCTCCCAAAATCGATGGGACGAGCCAAGATTATATTTACTCAATCTCGTAACTGGGGATTCACATTCATTTTTTACTGACCTTTCTAAAGTGACCTATGATCCGATTTGGTCATCAAATGGTCAATGGATTACTTTTTGGAAAGGTGAAAGCCAGGGGATTGAGATCGTCCATTCTATCAGTAAAGAGAAAGTCTTTCTTGACGAAATAAGTGAAGATACTGGTTGTTGGTCACCCGACGAACGTTATTTTTATTTCTCCAAAGTTCGCGAGGAGGGACTTCCGATCGTTTCCATCATTTATGAAGTTGAGATCTTCTCTTTAAAAGAAGAATTATTCACAGGGAGTGATTTGTTTGATTTAGGTTACAACTATTATTATCCGGAGTGTCATCCATTAGGGGATGGGATGACAGTGGTGGTGCAAGTCGACCCGATCATCCCATATCGTGAATTGTGGTGGATAAAAGCTGATCAATCTTTTGAAAAAATCTTTACAGATCTGACTAAAATGGTCACCCAGTTTAAGTGGAGTCCTGATGGTAAACAGGGAATCTTCCTGAGAGACACACTAGCAGGTCTGGCGGATGGATCAGAAATCGTGCTCTGGCAAGCCAAGCATCCTGATGAGCCAATCAGTTTTCAGGACGAAGTCTTCAAAATTGAGTGGTTACCTTAAATTAAAATAGCATCAGTCCATTGAATTGTTAATCTCCACTTGTTTTCTATTTAATCTGGTATAATTCTAGAACAATTATTCTATAATATTTAAGGTTTTCACAATGGAAAGATCACTCAACTTTAAACATGTACATTACTTAATCCATCAAGAGAAATTTAGCCAAGCCAATCAGATTCTGGAAGATTTGCTTCTGAGTGAACCATCAGAATCTATGTGGTATTTCTTAAAGTTATTCATTGCGTATGAAAATCGTCGTGGACAGGAAATTGATTATTGGTATAAGAAAATCACTTCCTTATTTCCTGGAACGATTGAAGCAAATATCGCAGAGTCTTTAGTACCAGGACAAAGGATTTCAACAGCGATCAAATCTCTTAAACATGTACAGAGATTGGATATTCATAATCCATTCATTAATTACCTCATCGGGAATTATTATCGTTTGGATGGTAAGTATTTATTAGCAGCTAAATATTACCAACGGTGTATGGAACTTGATAACAGATTTCTTCTAACCTATCATTCTCTCCTACATTGTCTCACACAGATTAGAGATGTAGATTTCATTAATAAAGGCTTACTTATCCTCTTTGTTAATGAAGTAGAAATTTATAAATCCATTTTAAGGACTGAAACTATCAAACCTAAAAAAGGCTAAAAAGACAATGTCCTTAAAATGGATTGATGAGGCTGCCGTTCCTTTTATTTTCTTAATTGCAGTGTGAAATCAACAAGATTTGAAATTAACTGGCGGATGAATTTGATAGCAAATTCATCTTCCAGGATTCCATCCTCATTAAATGGATTTTCTGGTTTGAGAGCAATCAGGACTTCAGGTTTATTGACTACATACATGTTGAGGTGATTCAAAACCTGCTTCAGTACAGTTTGTGATCGCGCAGTTCCACCACGTTCTCCCACTCCCACCACAGCCACCGGTTTCTTGGTGAGTGGATGAGGTTGTTTGTTTTCCCCGCGGGATGCCCAATCTAACGCATTCTTCAGAACACCAGTTATCGAACTGTTATATTCTGGGCTGGCAATTAATAGCGCATCAGCCTGGCGAATTGCTTCCCGGAACTCGGCAACTGATTTTGGCCAGCCTTGCTTCTCAACATCCACATTAAAGAGGGGAATATCAATTAAGTCAAAAATCTGATACGTTACCTCATCCGGGAGAAGCTCCTCAACGAGTTTTAAAACCTTTCGGTTATAAGATTCTTTTCGTAAACTGCCTGAAAAGGCTAAAATATGCAATTTTTCTGTCATGTTCGTTTCCTTTGTTAAAATTAATGTTTCAGGATTGTTTTCCTAATTTCCGCAGTAATTCACTTAAAATTTGTTTTTCCTGTGTGGTCAGAACCGCGAATTGATCCTTAATCGCTTTCACGTGAAGAGGAAAAATATTTTGAATCATTTCCCTTCCTTCCGGGGTTAAATGGACAATGATTTTCCTGCGATCGTCTTCCGCTCGATTTCGACGCACCAAACCACGTTTTTCCAGGTTGTCGATCACGGTAGTCATGTTGGAGTTGCTTTTGAGGATCTTTTCTCCAAGGACATTTTGGGCTTGGGGACCCAGGTGATACAAAGCTTCAAGAACGCCAAATTGACTGATGGTTAAGTCGTGCATGGATCCAGCAGTTGCCAAACGGGCATTAATCGTATCATTTGCCCGGGTTAGTTTTATATAAGTATCTAATGCTAAAGCCTCTTCGGGGGTACCCTGATAATGAGTTGGCATATTCGTCTCCTAATCGAATTATT
>CAYSFA010000152.1:0-7693 GCA_964430025.1 uncultured Anaerolineaceae bacterium
CCCTTTCATTTCATTAAAAACTACTCCCTTAAAGGCCATTTCTTCATTTTTATCATGTAATTCATAGTGCCAACCTTCCTGCATCAGAGTATGTGGACTGATGATAGGGAAAAATACTGCATCCAGGTAAACATCTACCAGATTATAAAAATCCTGCAAGTTAGTGCTTGCAACCGGGTAACAAGTTTTGTCCGGGTAGGTGAACGCATTTAAAAAGGTGTTTAAAGAACCTTTGATCAGTTCAACAAATGGTTCTTTCACCGGATATTTTCTGGAACCACATAAAACGGAGTGTTCCATAATATGAGGAACTCCAGTGGAGTCTGTTGGTGGTGTCCGGAATGTTATCCCGAAAACTTTGTTTTCATCGTCATTAACGGCTGATAATAATTCAGCCCCGGTCTTCAAATGTCGATAAAGGAAAACCTGGCTATTGATTTCGGTGACATAGATCTTTTTGATTAATTCAAATCCGTGAAGGTCATTCATGTGATAAATCATCCCTTCTAAAATAATTATTCATTCAATTGATAAGTTTTGAACGTGCTTTTGCATGGTGATCCCCAACCTGCATGCATCTGGCGGTTGGTAAGATCTATCACCATCGACATGATGGTTTTCTCACTATTCAATACATTTTTGTCAATGCCATGATTGCAAATGGAATCCGGATAATTAATATGATCCATTTGAACCGCCTGTAATGTTTTAACTGTGTGCTTGTCAGTTTGTTTTAACAATCTTAAGGCGCGATAATAACGCACCCTGGCACTGATCAATTCATCCGGCTCATCCTCTAATGTTCTCATGAGTGGGTCCAGATAAAAATTAGTATGTACAAGGAATCCATTTTCCCCATAAATCATACCGAATTTTTTAGCTGATACTTCAATATTGTACATTTCGCCACTTTCGTGGACGATTAGGTGATTGTACCCAGCCGCCCGTTTGGGAACGAGAACCCGCTTAATGGCATCAGCAGGGGAGTTCGCAGCAAGAACTGCACGGGAATAAATGACACGAGGAATACCCATACGGCTGTCATCCGGATAGACAGAATCACAACATTGAGAAATTCCATACGCATTAAATCCAATATTTGGTAGGAGACCCCCATAGGTCATCGCCAGAAAGGGGGGTTCGTCTTTGGGTTTGGCATGGATCAAAAAAACATCGGATTCTTCTTCCGGTGTCCAGTCCTCATTATGTGCAATCAAAACGTTCTCTTTTGCTGTATTGGTCTGATTGACAGCAAAGCTGGTGCACTTAGTTAAATGAAGGGCATCGCTCGTAACTGCTTCCAAGGCGTTGATTACTCGAATTGCATCATAGGGGACATTTGCTCCCTCAGCGATCCCTTTCATTTCATCTACATATTGTGGATAACGCTCTTCAGCAAAGGGGATATATTTTTTAGCCTGAATAATCGCTCCATCCCAGGTAAGTTGTAAATGAGAATATGCCTTTTGAATGAGGTTTTTCGCGTTTTCCACCCCATGTTGAACTTGAAAACGCATGCTCTCCCCCAATTGTCGCCCAATTTCAAAATGGGACCCTTCAACGTAAATTATGGGTAAATCTTTAGCCATGATAATCCTTTCATATTCCCCCAAATGTACCCTTATTTTTCTTTGGGCAGCGTCGAAAATACATAGTCCCAAACGGGAGAGCTGACACCAAACAATAGGTTTGGATATTTATAATGATGACGCATATGAAACCTTTTTAACTCTTTCCAGATCCCTTTGCGCATAGGGAAATGATGGGTTGCATAATGCATTAGATCATATATGAGATATCCTGTCAGAAATCCTGCAAAAGAAGGATACATCCACTGACCAATTCCTAATAGAAGGTTAAAAATTAAATAAAATAACCCAAGAAAGATCGCAGCTAATGGAAAACTTACCGCGGGTGGCATAACCAATCTGGTTTTGACCTTAGGTTGAGCATGATGAATTCCATGGAAAAGGAATGCGAGCCTTTCCTGCCAGGCGTTGTTAGGGCTGAAATGAAAAATGAAACGATGGAGAAGATACTCTGATAAACTCCAGATGAAAAGACCGATCACAAAACCCAACACCATGATCAATGTATTCGAATCTGGTCGTTTTACACCCAACCATAAAAACAATCCTACGATTGGAGTCCATATCACAAGTATGGCAATTGGGCTAATATGGGTAAAAAACTCCAAAAAATTGGATTTGAATAGCCGTATCGGTTGTTCGTCATGATTCAACTCGACATGAGACATAATAACTCCTTGTTAAATTATTACCGAATAGCGATAAATGCAAATAAGACACTGAGTAAATAAAGCAGGAATAGAGGAAGCATCAGAATTGCCATATTTACTGGGTCGATCGTCGGGGTGATGGCAGCTGCCAGGATAGAGATGATCACAATGGCGATTCGCCATTGTTTTAATAGAGTTTTTGGGGTAACAAGTCGGAATTTCGCTAAGGCGAACACTACGATGGGAAGTTCAAAACCAATAGCTAACCAAAAGATCAGGCTGGTTGTAAACTTGATATAACTAAGCAAACGAGGTGTGGTTGGCACACCAAGAAAATTAATCAGATAGGGGATTGCAACAGGGAGCATTACAAAATAGGCAAAAGATGCACCAGCTACAAAAAGGATGGTTGCTATTGGGATGGTGATAAATATCCATTTCTTCTCATTCTTTTCCAAACCTGGGGCAAGGAAAATTAATATTTGTGAAAGGATAATGGGAAATGCGAAGATAAAACCGGCCAGTAAAGAGAGACGCATGAAGACACCAATATTTTCAGTGACTTCAATCGATTGTAAATTCTCAATTCCACCAACCGGAACGGTAATGTAATCCAAAAGAAATGGAACTAACGCGAAGCTAATGATAGTTGTTACCGCTAACGCAGCGACAGAAACAAATAATCGTTTTCGCAACTCATTGACATGATCCCATATTGACATTGTTTTTGCGTTTTCTGCGGTCATTATTCCAAAACCCTCTTGGATTAATTTACTTCTGGCTTCACATCTTCGATGCCCTGTTGTGGTGGAATACTAGAAATTGATTCAGTTTTTTCCTGGTGTTCGGTTGATTTCTCGGAAGGAGTGCTCGCTTCCTCAATAATCTCAGAGCTTGCAGTTTCAGGTTTGTTTAATCCTTTTGATGTTCCTGAAGTTGAGACATCGTATGGAACTGTAACTTTTCCGGCATTTTTGATGGATTCTGTGGTGGATCGAATTGTTTTCATGTCTTCTTCAATACCCGCTTCACGAATCAAGCGTGTTGGAATCTCACGAATTTCTCGTGATGTATCCATCACCGTCGCCCAGATAGGAGATTTCACGATTTTTCGCATTGTAGCTCCTAATTTCTGAGCGGTCGTTATCATATTTTTAGGACCTAGAATGAGAATCATTATAATAATAATGAATATCAGCTCCATCGGTCCGATGCCGAGAAAACTCATATTTAATACCCAATACTTATCTTAGAGAATTGATCTACTCTTCTTCTTCTTTGTTTTCGTTTTTATCACCTGTTATTCCATCTTTGAAGGATCTGATGCCGCTACCTAATTCACCAGCAATCTTACTGATGCGGCCAACACCAAACAATAGGATGATGATTACCAGGATAATAATTAATTCAGTTGGTCCGAAACGCATATTGAACTCCTTGTTGAAATTGTAGATGAATTATAGCACTCTTTCATCTACACATTCATTGACTTAAAGTATCTTTAAATCGAAATTTTATCACGATATTTTGGCAATATTACGTGAGTTGCTCATTACTTTTCAATAAAAACTGATTGGGTTGGATAAGCAAATTCAATATCATACTCTATAAATTTTTCAAAAATTTTTAATAAGATACGTTCTTTATTTTCCAAATGAAAGGCATAATCATCATTTTCTACCCAATAAACCAATTCATAATTAATTGAAAAATCACCAATATTATTTAAATGAATTCTATCCAGTGTGATACTCTTCTCTTCTGGAAAGATGCTCTTGATCAACTCTGGTATTTTACGTAATTTCTCAGGAGTTGTTTGAAAAAGTACCCCAAATTGAATGACTACCCGACGCCGCTTTAATCTCTTAAAATTTTGAACCCTGGAATTAAGTAGGTCCGAGTTCGAAAAAATCAACTCTTCTCCAGAAAGACTTCGAATTCTAGTGCTTTTCAACCCGATTTTTTCCACTGTCCCGGAAAAATTATCCACTTGAATCGTGTCGCCAATGACAAAAGGTTTGTCTAACGAGATGGAGAGGGATGAAAACAAATCACTCAGAATATTTTGAACTGCCAAACCGATAGCAATCCCCCCGATTCCCAAACTCGTCAAAAGAGCTGTAATTTCGACGCCGGGAATATTATCCATTAATAAAATAAAAATGATGCTCCACAGGACAATTTTCAGAATTGTCTTAAGCGCATTCATTGTCGTTCGGTTTTCACCAGTTACAGCCAGGTCACTCTTTATATTTACATAATTTCCAATGATTTCATTTAACCAAATCCCTACCTGGATTAAAACTGCAAATATTACGATTGTTCTTAGAAAAACACCAGGTTTTGTGGATAAAGTTAACCATAGCGACCCGATGTAAATACTAATTGATAATAAAAAGAAAAGTTTAGTTTTATCAAAAATGCATTGAAAATACGACAATGTATTATTACTTGTTTGTGAAATTTTCTTTCCTAATTGTTCTCTAAATGTGTTTGTAAGAACTTTTAGTAAGATATAGCTAAGCGATACAGTTAAAAGAAAAAATATCCAATTTAATAAAGTATTTCCAAGTATTATAAAATTCATGAAACGGAACTCCATTGGTAATTTCCTCTAATTCTAGCATATCTAATTCTTGAAAAATTTGATTATTACTCCATTTGCATTTGACATTCTGTTGTATATGATGACTCTGATAGTTTGTTATACTAAAGGCTAAACCAAGTCTCTTAGCGATCAAAAAAAATCATGAAATAAAGATAACAAGGATGGGTCTTTGAAAGATTCGATTGGTAGAACGATAAATTATTTACGAATTTCTATAACCGATTATTGTAATTTTCGCTGTGTGTACTGCATGCCGAAAGAAGGGGTCGCTCCCCGCCAGCATTCCGAGATGATGAGGTTTGAAGAAATTATCCAAATCGTTCGTGTCGCTGCAGATCATGGAATTTCCAAGATTCGATTAACCGGAGGAGAGCCACTTGTCCGGAAAGGTATCATCGATCTTGTGAAGATGATTCGCGAGGTTGACGGGATTAACGAAATTACGATGACTACAAATGGCTATTTATTAGCCCAATATGCTGAAGGCCTAAAAAATGCAGGACTGAACCGGGTGAATATCAGTTTGGATACTCTAAATCCGGATTTATTTACAAAGATTACCCGCTATGGGGATTTGGACTCTGTCTGGAGGGGAATTGAAGCCGCTGAAAAGCATGGTCTTTTCCCTTTAAAAATCAATATGGTGATGATGCTTGGTGTAAATGACCATGAGATTCCAGATTTTATGAAACTTACTTTACAGAATGCCTGGCATGTGCGTTTCATAGAATTGATGCCAATACAAAACCAGGCTCCATGGGGAGAAGGTTTTCCGGACCCATCGGATTGTTATATATCAACCGGAAAAGTGCTTGGGCGTTACAAAGATATGGGGTTAGAACCAATCAATACAATTGTTCACCAAGGTCCCGCGAAGCTCTATAAATTGCCCGGTGCGAAAGGTCTGGTTGGTTTTATCTCACCATTAGATGATGAACACTTTTGTAGTCGTTGTAATCGTTTGCGGCTTACGGCTGATGGCAATTTGCGTGCTTGTCTGATGAGTGATTTCGAGGTTCCGTTACTTCCTGCAATTCGAAATGGTGAAGATTTGTCGCTGGTTTTTGCCAATGTGATCAAATCAAAACCCGCTCATCACGAATTGATTCTCAATCACACACCTGTTAACAGAAATATGATGCAGATCGGCGGATAATAATTCCTAAACAAATAAAAAAAATTATTAACTGAAATGGTTCTGAAATGGAAGCAGGCAAAAAATTTTCTAATGAGTTGACGGACATCTTAATTGAATGCTTCAGTACCACAGAAGGATAGAGACTATTTAATTATTTAGGTATAATGATATTACTATTTCATAAATTTATTTCACCATCTAGGAGTTATTATGGGCACTGAGAAACCCATTCGGGTTATGCTTGTTGATGACCATGCTGTCGTGCGGAGTGGCTTAGGTGCCTTCCTTTATGTTTTTGATGATTTGGACCTTGTCGCGGAAGCAAAGGATGGGAAAGAAGCAATTCAATTGTGTGAAAAAATAATGCCCGATGTTATTCTCATGGATTTGGTGATGCCGATCATGGATGGTGCCGCAGCCACTAAAGAGATTCGACAACGATGGTCAAATATTCAAGTTGTTGCACTAACCAGTTTTAAGGAAGATGATTTAGTGCAGGCTGCGTTACAAGCTGGAGCGATTGGGTACCTTCTTAAAAATGTTTCCGCAGATGAATTAGCCAATGCAATTCGGGCTGCCTATCAGGGGAAACCAACTCTTGCACCAGAAGCAGCCCAGGCATTAATTCATGCAGCTGTCAAACCTGGAAAACCGGATTATGGATTAACCAATCGTGAAGATGAAGTGCTGGCATTAATGACAGAGGGGATGAGTAATGTTGATATCGCCGAGAAATTGTTTGTTAGTCGTTCGACTGTGAAATTCCATGTAAGTAGTATCCTGTCGAAACTAGGCGTGACAAGTCGAACGGAAGCGGTAGCGATGGCGCTTCAACAAAAGTTGATTAAAAAATAAAAAAAAGAAGCTGATCATGAAAACGATCAGCTTCTTTCTTGTTAATAATTGTTGGTTTAGAACAAACCTAATACCTCACCAGTATCAGGATCCAAATCAACATCAAAGTAAGCCGGCCGGGTGGACAGACCAGGCATAGTGCGCATCTCGCCTAATAGAGGATATAAGAAACCTGCACCAACTGATGCACGAATATCACTCACTGGAAGGCGGTAGCCACTCGGAACACCTTTCATATTAGGATCATGACTAATGCTAAGATGTGTTTTCGCCATACAAATGGTTGAGTCTCCAAAGCCTAATCGTTCATAGGCTGCAATTCTTGTTTCTGCTTCTGGTGAGTAGTCAACTCCATCAGCATTATAGATTTCTTTGGCAATTGTTTCAATTTTTTCTTTAATAGAGGCATTCGAAGGATAAAGGAATTTGAAATCATGCGGCATTTCACTGGCTTTAATGACTGCCTCAGCTAATTTTATTGCGCCTTCCCCACCAAATTCCCAGTGTTCACTGACGACTGCATCTACTGCTCCACCTCGTTCAATAGCAGCCTTGAGAACTAATTCCACCTCTTTATCAGTATCGGTGAAGAATTTATTGACAGCTACCACCACTGGTACTCCGTACTTTTTGGCGATTTTTATGTGATGGAGCATATTTGGGAGACCTGCTTCAAGCAATTCCAAATTTTCATCAATATAGGCTCTATCTAATGGCTTTCCAGCTGTGACTTTTGGTCCACCACCATGCATCTTAAGAGCACGAATGGTTGCTACCAACACTACCACATCAGGAACAAGTCCTGAGTAGCGGCATTTAATATCAAAGAATTTTTCCATTCCCATATCAGCAC
>CAYSFA010000153.1:0-6974 GCA_964430025.1 uncultured Anaerolineaceae bacterium
AATCGTTTATGTTCAATATCCTGATTTTCTGGGAAGAGTTGAAGATTTCAAGAAACTCGCTGAAGCTGTGCACGCTGCCGGCGCTCTACTGGCGGTCTCTGTCAATCCTTTATCACTTGGTCTATTAAAACCACCTTCCGAATTTGACGCTGATATCGTCACCGGGGAAGGTCAACCTTTAGGCATTCCTTTATCCTATGGTGGGCCATATTTGGGAATATTTTCAACCAAAAAGGATTTTATTCGCAAATTGTCTGGAAGATTGGTTGGCGAGACAGTTGATGCCAATGGAAATAAAGGATATGTATTAACCTTAACTGCTCGAGAGCAGCATATACGAAGAGAAAAAGCAACTTCTAATATCTGTACCAATCAGGGATTAATCGCGTTAGCTTCAACAGTATTTATGTCTTTGTTAGGAAAACAAGGATTCCAACAGGTCGCCAAATTAAATTACGACAAGGCTCATTATGCAGCTGATCAGATCTCAAAGATTGAAGGTTTTGAAGTAGTTGAGAATGGAATATTTTTCAATGAATTTGTTATTAAAACTCCAAAACCAGTCAAAGATATAAACTCACAGCTGCTTGATTATGACATTTTAGGTGGTTATGACCTTTCAAAGGATTATCCTGAATTAGAAAATTATATGCTGCTAGCTGTCACTGAGATGCTTACCAAGGATGATATTGATTACCTTGTTGACACACTTAAGGAGGTGAACAATGACTGAGCCTACGATTTATGAAATTTCATCTCCTGGTCGTGCTGGAGTCCAATACCCGGTCAGCGATGTGCCAAGTTATGATCTACCGGATAATTTTAAGCGGGAAAACTTACCAATGCCTGAAGTTTCAGAAATTGATGTGATCCGGCATTTTACTAGATTATCGAAATTGAATTATTCGATCGATTCTGGCTTTTACCCATTGGGTTCTTGCACGATGAAATACAACCCAAGAATTAATGAAGTCACCGCCAGACTCTCTGGATTTGCCAAAGTCCATCCTTTGCAACCACCTGAAACAGTTCAAGGCAGCCTTGCACTAATGTACGAATTGCAGAACTGGTTGGGTGAAATCAGTGGTTTCCCCGGATTAACATTACAGCCAGCTGCTGGTGCACATGGTGAATATGTTGGAGTCATGATAATTCGTGCTTACCATCGAGATCGTAATGATAAGAAACGCACGAAAATGATCATTCCTGACTCAGCGCATGGAACCAATCCTGCCAGCTCATCAATGAGTGGATTTGATGTTGTTCCCGTACCTACCGATGCAAAAGGAAATGTAGATTTAGAGGGACTTCGCAAAGTTTGTGATGACACAATCGCGGGATTAATGTTAACCAATCCCAACACTTTAGGATTGTTTGAACAAAATGTGGTTGAAGTTATTAAGATTGTCCATGAAGCTGGAGGTCTCGTTTACGGTGACGGTGCAAACCTGAATGCTTTATTAGGTGTTGTGCGACCCGGAGATCTTGGAATTGACATTATGCATTTCAATTTGCATAAAACTTTCTCAACCCCTCACGGTGGTGGTGGGCCAGGTTCTGGTCCAGTTGGCGTTGCAGAGCATTTGATAGATTTCCTGCCATGTCCCGTTGTAGAGATAATTGAAGAAGGCACAGACGAATTTCCTCCACTCTATGGCTTTGTAGAACCAAAGAAATCCATAGGAAGAATGAAAGCATTCCATGGGCACTTCGGAATGATGGTTCGTGCATATACATATATTAGTATGTATGGAAAAGAAGGTCTCAAACGTATCGCAGAAGGTGCAGTCCTAAATGCTAATTACCTTCTGGCTTTACTCAAGGATACTTACAAAGTAGCTTATGATCGGGTTTGCATGCATGAATTTGTGCTGGAAGGTCATTGGTCAGATGCACCATCAATCCACGCGTTAGACATTGCCAAACGATTGATGGATTACAACTTCCATCCACCAACCAATTACTTCCCATTAATTGTTCCTGAAGCATTGATGATCGAACCAACAGAAACAGAAAGTAAACAAACTTTAGATTTGTTTGCGGATGCAATGTTGAAAATTGCTGAAGAAGCCAAAACACAACCGGAACTATTAAAAGAGGCCCCGCACTCAACCCCGATAGGACGACTTGACGAGGTAAAAGCAGCAAAAGACTTGGTTTTGTGTTGCTGGATCCCCGATAAAGAATACTAGTTTACGAACACTTAACAAAAATATACCAATACTAGTATTGGTATATTTTTGTTATATATTATTAGTAGAAATAATTTGAAAATTGTGTAAAATATATTTTATTTGCCTAAGCGAAAGGAGGTCAAAGTGTTTTCTGATCTTCACAATGAAGGGCAGGGATTCTTGGAGTATGCATTAATTATTTCATTAGTAGCTGTTATTGTTATTGTAATTCTATACTTAATTGGTCCTGCCGTCGGAAACATGTTTAGCAATGTAATCTCACTGATATAAGTTGACAATCAAAAAATCTCCTAACAGGAGATTTTTTGATTTAAAGAGAATTTCATTCACGTGTAAAATAAATGAATGCCCTTATTTCAACCCCTTGACCCATCAGATAAGCAAGATTTTTCGACATTAAGTAGTTTTCCTGGTGAAGAGGGAAACCCATTTGATAAAATCCTTCGTTTTCTTGAAAAGATAAATCAACTTCATAACTTCATTTATATTAGTCTCTTACTTCTGCTAACAGGAATATTGACATTTTTTCATTTGGATAATTGGAAAATCTTAACCATTTTTTCATTAACGGACTTAATAATTATTTCTTTATTACCATTTCTTAAAATCTCTTTTGGGAATGTTAAATCTCAAGCAATTCTGCTCGCCATTCTCCGAGCTATATTCATTTGGTTTTCATCTCCCATCAATCTGATTTTTCAAATCATTGGTACCTTCCTGGTGATTTATGGTTTCATTTATGAACCATCTTCAATCGAGAAAAAGATAATTCTGCGAAAATTGGGTGTTGGCAATAGAATTATTCGTTTTCTGCAATTTTCTGATATTCATCTGGAAGAGTTGAGTGTCAGAGAGCTTAAGATTAAAAGAATTATTGAGAATAACCCGCCGGATTTTATATTGTATACCGGTGACTTCCTTAACTTATCAAACAATAAAGACCCAAAATCAATACAACAAGTCGTAGATTTCTTTAATCAACAAAATTCTATTGCACCTGTTTTCTATGTTTCGGGAAGCCAAGCTGTTGATCTGGATGAGACGATTGAAATGATTCAGAATCAAATAAGCGCAACCAGATTGAATAACACAAATCATATAATCAGAATCCACGAAGCTGCTATCAATCTAATTGGGATCACCTGCACACATAAACCACATCTTGACATTCTCAATTTGGAAAATCTCCTTGAGGAAAGTTGCCTTAATATTCTTCTTTATCATTCACCAGATTTGATTTATGAATTAAATAAAGAAAACAAAATTAGTCTAATGATTTCCGGTCATACGCATGGTGGCCAGGTCAGATTACCCATTTTTGGTGCGCTCTTTACCGGATCATTATATGGAAGAAAATTACAAAGCGGCCTTTATCAAATACATGACACTTTGTTATATATTTCAAGAGGAATAGGACTGGAAGGTCTTGGTGCACCGAGGGTAAGATTTTTATGTAAACCAGAAATAATCGAATGGAATATTGAAATTTAACATGGAGGAACTATGATGATTGAATTTCCAGAACTAGAAACGATAAACTTTAGTAAACCAGATCAAGACGGAAATATTTATCTCGTCGATATTCGTTTTTCCCAGGATGAAGATCATCCAAAATTCAAATTTGGTGAAATATTCTTAGAGAAAAACCAACTGTTTATAAACGCTGGGGATAAATCAGCACTTGATGAAGAAAAATTACGAAAACTAGGTGGATTTTTGGCAAAGTATGTCAAAACACATGAAATAAATGCAATTTCTCTAACAAACCTTTTTTTGGAGAAATTTACTCAGAATGAAATTTTGTTGTTGTGTGAAGGTTTATTTTTGGGATTGTATAGTTTTGAAAAACGTAAACAAGATAATAAGAATTTCAAATTATCTATCAATGTTGACACACAAAATGAATTACTAATAAACGAACTCCAAATCAAACAACAGATATGTTCAATAATTAATTTTTCCAGGGAATTGGGGCAATTACCAGGAAATGTTATCAACCCTGTCTCATTGGCTGAAATCTGCCAGGAAGTTTGTTCCAAAACCTCTATTAATGTAAAAACACTTGATGAAAACGCCCTCGAGTCTATTGGTGCACAAGCAATCCTTTCAGTCGGAAAAGGCAGTAAGTCCAAACCAAGAATGATAATTCTTGAATATACTCCTCCATCCTCCACATCTGAAAAACCTGTTGTATTAGTTGGAAAGGCAATCACTTTCGATACTGGTGGATACTCCATCAAGCCAGTAGATGGAATTAAGTCCATGAAGTTTGATAAATTAGGAGGAGTTACAGTCTTAGGAACAATGCTTGCGGCTGCATATTTAAAATTAGAGAAAAAAATCATTGGAATCATTTGTGCAGCAGAAAACATGATCTCCGAAGATGCCTATCGTCCAGATGACATCATCGATACATTATCTGGAAAAACAGTAGAAATCCTCTCTACCGATGCTGAAGGACGATTAGTTCTTGCGGATGGCATTAGCTATGCGCAGAAATATTACGATCCAGCCTGTATAATTGATTTCGCTACCCTAACCGGTGGAATTGTGATTGCCTTAGGAAAAATTCGGGCTGGACTTTTTTCGAATAATGAAACTCTCTCTGACCAATTATTCCAATCAGGTGAGAAAACCAATGAAAAGCTATGGAAAATGCCGCTAGATGATGACTATTTTGAATTTATAAAGGGTGAGGATTCTGACCTGAAAAATGCTGGCGGAAGAGAAGGTCACCCAATTATGGGGGCCATTTTCTTGAAACAATTTATCGAAAATGATATTCCCTGGGCTCATATCGATATTGCTGGAGCTGCGACTAGTGCAAAATCTGAACATTACTTACCCAAAGGTGCAAAAGGATTTGGAATTCGACTTATGTTAGATTTCTTGAATAATTATTAATTGATCTTCTAGAAAAAAACTGGAAACTTCTTTCGTTTCCAGTTTTTTTTATTTATTTAAGATTTTTTTCAATATATTCAGAAATTTGGTTCATTGCATATTCCAGTTTTTCTGGATCTTTACCACCAGCTTGGGCTAACGTTGGCTTTCCACCACCACCCCCACCAATGAATCCGGCAAGATGTTTCACTAATTGTCCTGCGTGCAACCCGCGATTAATCAAATCATCTGTCACACAAGCCACAATTAATGGTCTGTTTTCTTGAATCGTAGATACCACTACTACCCCGGACGAAAATTTTTCTCGGAATAGATCGGTCATAAATCGCAGCGTATCCGAATCGGCTTCAGGAATTATTTTCCCTACCACTGGAATATCCTTGATCTTTTTTGCATTTTCTAACTCACTGATGAAAGTGGTTTTGGCAATTATTAGCTTAAGCTTTGCATTTTCTTTCCTCAGATTGTCCATGGTAGTATAAATTTGGTCAATTTTTTCGAGGACGGTATCGTTTGACGCTTCCAAATGAAGAGAGATATTCTTTAATAAAGCTGACCTTTTCTGTAAGATCTCATAAGCCCCTCTGCCTGTTACTGCTTCAATTCTTCGAATTCCAGCTGCTGCACTTCCTTCACTGGTTATTAGAAATGTTCCAATATGACCGGTCTCATCTACATGCGTTCCACCACATAACTCATAGGAGAAAATTTCATCTTCCCCAATAGTAATCGTTCTTACTTCTTCCCCATATTTTTCACCGAAAAGCGCCATTGCCCCTTCATTAATCGCTTCAGTTAATGATTTTTGTTTTATATGGAGGTTATAATTTTCCAAAATTGCCAGGTTTACTCCCCGTTCAATTTCATCCAATTCTTTTGGTGTGAGAGCCTCTGGATGGGTAAAATCAAAGCGTAGTCGATCTGGAGCAACCAATGAACCTGCTTGTCTGGCGTGTTTTCCTAAAACTCGATGTAATTCGGCATGAAGTAGATGAGTTGCAGTATGATTTCTCATGATGTCCAACCTACGTTGGCCATCCACACTGGCAACTACTTTATCACCAGGTTTAAATTCACCCTCGAGCACTTTAGCTGAATGGACAATTAAACCTGCTGCGGGTCGACGAGACCCTACCACTTCGATTTTTCTTTTATTATCAAATGAGGAAATGGTTCCTGTATCAGTTACTTGCCCACCAGACTCAACATAAAAGCTTGTTTTGGGAAGAAGTATCTCTACCTCATCACCAGTACGTACAAGGTTTACGGATTCTCCATTTTTGAACATTGCCAAAATTACAGAATCAAACACTAAATTTCCATAAGGATCATATTCAACACCGCTAGATGATAATTTATTGGATTTCACCAGTTCATCAAAAACAAATCGATAGTTGTCGACATCATCATTCCCCATCACACCAAAGGTTTTTCCCGCACCAGAATCCAACCTGTGTTGTTCCATCGCTTCTCTAAAACCTGCTTCATCAACTTTGAATCCTTGCTCGTTAGCTATATCTTTGGTTATTTCAAGGGGAAGACCATGAGTCGCATACAATTCAAAAGCCTTATCACCCGCAACTTCAATCTGATTAGACTTCTTTAATTCAGAAAATATTTCTTCCAGATTATCCATTCCGGCTTCAAGTGTTTTTTGAAACCTTTCTTCTTCTCTTGTCAAACTTGTAAGGATCGCTTCTTTATTGCGAACCAATTCCGGGTAAGCTTCTCCATAATTCTGGATGACGACATCTGCCACTCGTGCCAAGAATGGTTCATGCAATCCAATCTTGCCTCCAAAGCGAGCTGCTCGTCTGATAATCATGCGACAAACATAATTTCGACTTGTATTCCCTGGTACCACACCATCAGCAA